>JAFWIM010000183.1 GCA_017514845.1 Lachnospiraceae bacterium | reverse complement strand
TCGACCTCGGGAACTGTCTTAAGATACTCAATGACCTTCAGCGTGTTCTCGACGTGGCGGTCGACGCGCAGCGAGAGCGTTTCAAGGCCCTGGAGGAAAATGAAATTGTGGAACGGTGAGAGCGTCGAGCCTGTGTCGCGAAGGAGAATCGCCCGGATCCTTGTGATGAAGGCCGCAGGTCCTGCCGCCTCTACAAAGCTGATACCGTGGTAGGACGGATTCGGCTGGGTGAGCTGCGGGAACTTTTCTGCATTGGCTGCCCAGTCGAATGTTCCTCCGTCGATGATTACGCCGCCGATGGTCGTTCCGTGGCCGCCGATGAATTTTGTGGCCGATTCCACAACGATGTCTGCGCCATGTTCGATCGGACGAAGAAGGTAGGGCGTTGCAAATGTATTATCGATGATGACCGGTATGCCGTGCCGGTGGGCGATCTCCGCGACGCCCTCGATGTCCACGACCTCACCGTTCGGGTTGCCGAGTGTCTCAATATAGAGAGCCTTCGTGTTCTCTTTGATCGCATTTTCAAAATTGGAAAGAACGAGCGGATCCACGAAAGTCGTCTCGATGCCGTAATCTACCAGAGTGTGGGCGAGCAGATTGTATGTGCCGCCGTAGATGTTCTTGGCGGCTACGATGTGATCTCCCGCAAGCGCGACATTCTGAATGGCGTAGGTGACTGCGGCTGCGCCGGAGCTCACGGACAGGGCCGCGATGCCTCCGTGGAGGGCTGCGATGCGCTGCTCGAAAATGTCCTCGGTCGGGTTCGTGAGGCGGCCGTAAATGTTGCCCGCATCCTTAAGGGCGAAGCGGTCGGCGGCGTGCTGGCTGTTCCTGAATACGAACGAAGATGTCTGATAAATCGGAACTGCTCTTGAATCGGTGGCGTGATCGTAATCTTCCTGACCTACGTGAAGCTGCTTGGTCTCGAATCTCCATGATTTTGCTGTTTCCTGTGTAATTTTAGCCATTTTTTCTCTCTCCTTATATAATCTGTCGTCCGGGGCTTATTATCCGGGTCTCGCTGTCAATCCCCCGGTGCGGGATTCGGGCTGTGTTTTTCCCGAATCCCTGCGTATGTACGTGTGCCGGACGGTGTGTAATTGTCTGAGTTATCATTCTATGTCTATACTTTTCTCTCGATCAGAATCACTTGCCTTCACATTCGGGGGTATGCCGTGATCTCGAACCATCGTTTTAGTTTTGTGCTTTTCATAATGCCTCCTTTGTTTGTCTAGTATTTTACTAGGAAATTGAGAATAGTGTTAATACGGAAAAAGACTACCTTGATATAAGTTGAACCTATAATTGTGGGGGGCATTCTTGTTTAGAGTATTGATTCGGTGAACTTCATGTCATTTGATTCGAATCTGTGAGAAGAGTTGATTCGATTGTGGCAGCAGTTCAGACAGGCTGTTCTTGTAATACGTAACCGGCGCAGGGATCATCTTCGTGAGTAAAACATTGCATATCCGACTGAGAGACCAAAAATGCTGTTGCATTTTTTGGCTCGCAAGGAAGGATATGCGTTTTTCGATGAAGATGATCCCTGCGCCGATCTATGGGACTTCGGTACAGCCTGCCTGAACTGCATTTATATTGTAGACAAATTAATACGAAAAACTGAAAAACCCTGTTGACAAATCAGACTGTATTTAATATAATAATCAAGCGTTGTGCGAGAGCAAAATAACGCCGAGGCGACGGGGTGTGGCTCAGCTTGGCTAGAGCGCCTGGTTTGGGACCAGGAAGCCGCAGGTTCGAATCCTGTCACCCCGATTTATGTTTTATATTAATACTTTGTTTGCGGGTGTAGTTCAGTGGTAGAACACCAGCCTTCCAAGCTGGACATGTGGGTTCGATTCCCATCACCCGCTTTCGTCTCATACGAGGCGTCTAGCGGCTATGTGCCTGTAGCTCAGCTGGATAGAGCAACGGCCTTCTAAGCCGTGTGTCGGGAGTTCGAGTCTCTTCAGGCACGTCGTATGGTGGGTATGGCGCAGTTGGTTAGCGCGCCAGATTGTGGCTCTGGAGGCCGTGGGTTCGAGTCCCACTATCCACCTTTGGCAGCAAAGTTCTGCAGAACTTTGGTGATTGATGGGCTATCGCCAAGGGGTAAGGCACAGCACTTTGACTGCTGCATTCGTTGGTTCGAATCCAACTAGCCCAGCTTTGGAGCATTAGCTCAGGTGGTAGAGCACTTGACTTTTAATCAAGTTGTCCGGGGTTCGAGTCCCCGATGCTTCACGAATGAAAACAGCCGGAAATACCGTATTTATGCGGTGTTTCCGGTTTTTGTTTTTTATAAAGTAACCGATTGTAAAGGTTGAAAACGTGTTGAAACAGTGATTTTTCCGAGAAGATGTTGAATGAAAGTTGACATATTTTTGAGATATGATGACACAAAGAAGGGACGGTTCTTTTTCTTCGAATAATACTGAAGAAAAAGAACCGTCCCTTTTCGTGTTCACATTATTTCATCATGTCAAGGACCCATTGCGGAGCGAGCTGCGGAAGCTCAGTTCCTTTTTTTCGAGCCTCTCTGTAAGCGGCGATCGTCTCGCGGCGCTTGCTCTCATAGGCTTTTTTCTCCTCAGCCGCGGCAAGCACTGCTTCGATATGCTCCTTAGGAATCACGCACACGCCATCCGAATCGCCCACGACCAGATCACCTGGCGCGACCTTCACTCCTGCGCACATGATCGGTGTGTTGATATTGCCCTCGTTCTTTTTGATAGGCCCGCAGGGCATGAAACCTCTGGAATAAACCGGGAAACCAAGCTCGATGTTGCCGTCCCGGTCGCGGGAATAACCATCCACGACCATGCCCTTGAAGCCGACCGCCTGGCACGCGCCCATGATCAGGTCTCCGAAATAGGCTCTCTTATTATAACCTTTTCCATCGATGACCATGACGTATCCGTCTGCCGCGAAGCTGTAGCTTGCTACATGGATCGGAAAATTGTCCCCGTCACAGGTCTCTACTGTGAGGGCAGTGCCGACGACGCTCATGCCCCGATCTACCGGCATGACTTCCGCATCCATACAGCCGCCGTTCGGAAGGTCGATTCCCAGCTTTTTGACGCCGTCCAGCAGCAATGCTACGCCAAGATTCTCCGCTCTTTTTATGATATCCTCCGCAAGAAGCGGTGCACATGCATTAATCATATCTTTCTCCTTTCAGCTTCATCAGACGGAAGCTGCTTCTTTTTTGTCTTTATTGGTCAGTACAAAATATACGATCAGAGCCGCGATTGCCGCGCATCCTGCGATACCTGCGACCAAAATGTGGTTGCAGAGGGTGGCGATGCAGGCAGCAGCCAGGATGATTCTTTCCACAATGTTAAGATCACGGACACACCAGCCGAACACACTGCATGCCAGCATGCAGCAGCCGATGGCTGTCAGTACAAATGCAATCACCACGCCCAGGTCCATTCCGAATGTTCCCGTTGCCGGATGGAACATAACAAGATTGTTGTTGAACAGGAAGACGAACGGGATCAGGAAGCCTGCGATTGCAAATTTAACAGCCTGAAGACCTGTCTTCCACATGTCGCCGCCTGAGATTCCGATTGCGGCAAATACCGCAAGGGCAACCGGAGGAGTAATCGCTGCAATAACACCGAAGTAGAGGACGAAAAGGTGAGCGGAAGCTACGGAGACTCCAAGCTGCACCATAGCCGGCGCGACAAGGACGGAAAGAATGATGTAGCATGCCGATGTCGGAAGTCCCATACCCAGGATGATGCATACAACGGCTGTCAGAAGACCCATGATTATGATGCTGCCGCCGGCAAGCATTGTGATGATCGTGGAGATCTTGAGACCGAGACCGGTGATGTTGATCGCGCCTACAACGATTCCGACTACCATGCAGGCGATGGATACGCTCATCATGGATTCTGCCGCATCTCTGCACAGAGCAACGATGTTTTTAAGTGTAAATTTCTTGTGATCAGTGATAAGACCGATTGCGATGCATACAATGATCGTGTAGAGAGCTGCTCTGGCTGTACTGATTCCGATGACCATCAGTGTGATCAGCAGAATGATCGGCGCAAAGTAGAACCAGCCTTTTTTGAAAATCTCACCGACTGTCGGATCTCCTTCTTTTCTCTTGATGGCGGGCACTTTGTGCCTGTGAGCGTAGGAGATGATGCCTGCTGAAGTCGTCAGGTAGTAGAGAACTGCCGGAAGGAGAGCTGCCGCGCAGATCGTGCCGTAGGGAATCGAAGTTGCGTCCGACATAAGGAAAGCTACTGCACCCATAACAGGAGGCATGATCTGTCCGCCGGATGCTGCTGTGGCAACAATTCCGCCTGCGGTATCGTTGTCGAAACCTGTCTTTTTCATCAGCGGGATTGTAAATGTACCGGCCGTTACGACTGTGGCGGCACCGGAACCGTTGACCATTCCGAGGAGCATGCTGGAATAGACAGCTGCCTGGGCAGGTCCGCCAACGAAATGTCCGAATGCGGCAGAAGCGATATCGACAAAGAACTCACCGGCACCGATAAAACTCAGTACGGAGCCGAACAGGACGAACAGGAAGATGTAGATGGCGGCTACATTGAGCGCGCTGCCGAACAGACCTTCGCTTGACACCATAAGATAGGTAGCCATTCTGTAGACAGATACTCGGGATGTTTCCAGCGCTCCCGGGAGATAGGAACCGTAGAATGTGTAGACGAGGAAAGCCAGACACAGGCCGGGAAGAATACTGCCCAGTGCGCGGTATGCGATATAAATCGCGGCGCAGACGAAGAGAACGGAGACGATCTTCTGGAAATCTGTGTAAAGCATGGTCGTTGCTACATTTGAATTTCTGAGAACAATGACCTCATGTGCTGCCACAACGGTAAGAGCAATCAGCAGGATATTTCCTAACTTGCCGAGTTTGGATTTGCCGCTCTTTACAAGGAGGAAAAACGCTATGATCAGTGCTCCGTGATACACAGACTGTTCTGTGTTATTCAGCGTGAGGAAAGGTGATGCGGCCAGCAGGTGGAAACCGCAGAGGGCGACTGCCACAAGAGAAGCAAGAATCGAGAATACCTTGTCGATCCCGCCTGCCGCGGATGTTTTGGTTGTTGCATTATTGGAATCCATGTGCGTATCTCCTTTCCCTGTCACTGTGCAATGCCGATCTCACGATAATAGCGCAGTGCTCCTTCGTGGATGGGAATATGTTCTGTTGCTATAGTCTCTGCAGAAATCTGGCGAGTTGCATCGTTGGTGTCATGATAAGTATCGAGCGATTCCATCATGCCTTTGACAAATGAATATATCAGATCCTCGTCCGCAGCCGCAGAGCAGAATATTGTTGTCATGTAGCCGAGCGTATTTACCTCTGACTCATTGGATTGATGCTCATAGACACCTGCCGGAATCGTCGTCTTGTTGATGAACGGGAACTCCTCGATGATAGAGTCGATCACTTCATCTGAGATCGGCAGCATGCGGAACGCTGTCGTCGCAGCTGACTGCTGGATACCGGCAATCGGGTATCCGCCTGTCTGGAAGGCGGCATCGATGTCGCCATTTGCAAGAGCCTCAGCGGACTCTGCGTAATTCATGTAGAAAGGCTGGATGTCTTTCATTGAAATTCCGTACGCGTCAAGGATCTTCTGATTGATGAAGAGGTACGATGTTCCCTGAGAGCCGACACACACTTTCTTGCCTTTGAGATCCGCGATGTCTTTAATTCCGCTGCTTTCGGTTGCAAATATATGCAGCTGCGACTGATAGAGCGATGCCACTTCTCGCAGATCCTCCTGCGGACCTGCATCGCTGTAGGACATTGTTCCGTTGTAGGCGCTGTAAATGGAATCGCAGTTCGCCATGCCAAGATCGATATCCTGGTTCAGCGTCATGGAGATATTCTCATTTGATCCTGAAGTTGCCTGCACGTTAATGTTGAGCGGCGTTGCCTTGGAAACCGCGTTTCCGATGGCTGCGCCTACGTAGTAGAATGTTCCTGTGGAGGACGCTGTCCCGAGCGTAAGAGATCCGGAATATGTGCCGTCTGCATTCTCAATTTTCTTTGCGACATGGCCTTCACGGTTCTGGAAATACGCGAACACAAGAGCAATAATCATGATGCCGTATACGACGGCCGTAATTTTCTTCTTCATGCTTATCCTCCCTGCCGAAGCGGTTTATCATACAAGCTCTTCGCCCGCTACCGGGAAGAAGTTAGAGAAGCTTTCGCCGTATTTGTAAGACTGATTACCCGAGATCCTGCGGAGATGGTTACCGCGGAGGTTTGCACGCTCTGTGTAATACTGGATCAGATGATGCTGAGCCTGGAAACACTGCATAGCCTGTACCTTCTGCTCATAAACTTCCGTGATGTCGATCAGCTCGCCCGGCACGAACTGGGAGAGCTCTGTCTGGTGCGGCTCGAAGCCGAAGAGACGCATCTGCTTCGTTGTGGCAAGTCCTTCTGTGATCACGCCCCTTGAATTAGCCTGGATCGAGCACTCAAATACGAATTCAGCTACCGCATTGTGGTCCGGATTCAGGATATCCTTGCCGTTCCTGTCATGGGTGAGGATGATGTCCGGGCGAACAGTTCTGATCTTTCTGATCAGGCGGTCACGGATTTCTTCTGTGAGGTACGGAGCCATCGGATAATCCGGCAGATCCCAGAACTCGATGTTCTTGATGCCGAGGATCTCTGCGGCCTTTGTGGTCTCTTCAAGTCTGTTCTCTCTGACGGACTCGTAGGTTGCGCCTTCCTTCTTCCACTGGGCAGCGCTCTCACCGCGGATGCCGAAGCTCAGGACGACGACATGGACATCTGCGCCGTGCTTGATATATTTTGCGATTGTTCCGCCGGAACGCCATACATAATCTGCTGCGTGTGCACTTACTACGAGAACTTTCTTATCCTTGATCATTTTTTTATCTCCTTTATATAAGCTAACAATACCTTTTATTCTGTCGAACCTGATACCGGTTCATTTTTGATTCCTGATTGGTTCTTTACAGGAAAATCTGCATTCTTCAGCGCTGTTTATATCATTCTTTCCCGATGAGCCATCGTGGATTAGTTACAGCCAGCATCCGGATGTCATCTTCGGAGAGACCTGCTTCTAGAAGCATTTCTCCGAACTCATACATGCCTTCATCCGGGTAGCAGAGCTTTGTGTTGCCGAGATCTGTGCCGATGATGCAGTTCTTGGCGCCAACAGCTTTGATCATGTCTGCAATCACACTGAAATCTTCCTTGCCGGTCTTAAATGTTGTGTAGCAGTGCTCGCATTTTGCGCCGTAGGAAACGAACATTTTCTGTTCTTCTATCGTATAGTGTGTTGTCGGGAAGCTTACGTGCGTGACCACGATCTTCTTAACACCCCGCTTTGCGGCTTCCGGAACAAGCTTGAAAGCCTCTTCGTGTGAAATATGACCTGTTGCGAGGATCATGTCATATCGGGCTATGATGTCGAGGATGTCAAGCACTTCCTGCTTTAACTCTCCGCTTTCATCCAGGCAGTTCAGAGTAGGAGTAACTATTCCCTGTTCCTTCATCTCAAGAATGATGCTTGCCCAGAAGGCTCTCTTCTTATTTGGGTTGCCGTCGAACTGATAAGCCATCTCATGCTCGTTGTCGCATGTGGGGAACCAGACGAGCTTGACGCCGCCTCTCGCGGCCATCTCAACGGCTGTCGGGTTGAGGCCGCCG
>JAFWIM010000182.1 GCA_017514845.1 Lachnospiraceae bacterium | reverse complement strand
CCGGCAGCAGGCTCTATGATCCTCTCACCATCGACAACTTTGGTGTACGGATTGTACAGGGTATTGATATCCACCGCGACTCCCAACCCATGCTTTGAAATCTTGTTGGTGTGGGAGATGGTGCGATAGTTGAAGCAGGAGGAGTTGTTGTCAGTCATGCTGAGTTCATCATTTGCATCATACTCATCTATGAGGCGCATCTTTTCAATGGGATAGCTCTGTTCATACAGCTCTCTGAAGATTTCCAGCAGATCTTCCGCAATGAGTTTGCTGCAGACCATTTCTCCCTCAAGGGTTTCACCTTCAATGTTTTTGTGCAGGACGTGGATATATCGGAGATCATCTCTTGGAATAGTGCAATCATCCTTGTAAGACTTGCCCTGCATCTTTGCGAATATTTCATCGGGGATTGGAATTGCGTAGAAGGATTCATCGATAGATGCTGATTCTGAGGCAGCGTTCGAGGCAACAGAAGAGTCTGCCGGTGGTTCATTTGATGCAGCAGCCAGACCGGTGTCGTCCTTTGGGGTTATGCTATTTATATCACTCTCAGAGGATTCCGACGATGATTCGTCTTGTGGCGTGGTGCATGTGGAATCCACCGAAGGCTCCATGGCGGGTACGGCAGTTATCAACTCTGACGGCGCTTGGACATTCGAATCGTCAGATCCTTCATAAGCAGCATTTCCGGAACTTTGCGCCGCGCAGCCTGTACAAGCTGCGAGCGCGGTGGCAAGAATTAAGCTCATAGCAATAATCTTATATTTCATAAATTAATCCTCTCATATGTATGCTGGAAATTTAGCCAGTTTGCCTACCAATCCCAAAGGCAGCAGACACGCCTCAGAAGCAGGATTTTGCTGCTTCCGCCGAAGACCCGATGAAACCGACCAAGGTCGAAGGCAGCAGACACGCCTCAGAAGCAGGATTTTGCTGCCTCCGCCAAAGACCCGATGAAACTCGCCAAGTCCAAAGGCAGCAACCACGCCTCGTAAGCAAGCATTTTGCTGCCTGCGCTGAAGACCCGATGAAACTCCCCGAGGTCAAAGGCAGCAGACACGCCTCGGAAGCAAGATTTTGCTGCCTCCGCCGAAGACCCGAAGAAACCGATCAAGGTCAAAGGCGGCAAACACGCCTTGAAAGCAGGATTTTGCTGCCTCCGCCGAAGCCCCGAAGAAACCAACCAAGGTCAAAGGCGGCAAATACGCCTTGAAAGCAGGATTTTGCTGCCTCCGCCGAAGACCCGAAGAAACCAACCAAGGTCGAAGGCAGCAACCACGCCTTGAAAGCAAGATTTTGCTGCCTCCGCCGAAGACCCGAAGAAACTCCTCAAGCTCAAAGGCAGCAGACACGCCTCGTAAGCAGGATTTTGCTGCTTACGCCAAAGACCCGAAGAAACTGACCAATCCCAAAGGCAGCAACCACGCCTTGGAAGCAGGATTTTGCTGCCTCCGCCGAAGATCCGATGAAATCCTAAGAATACTATAGCATCATTTTGCCTGCCGGTAAATGGAGCAGCGGGGCGATGGTGAACTAAGTGAAGTAGGGACGGTTCTTTTAGCGTCGAAAAATCCACGCGAACCGTCCCTGCTTCATCATTAATGCATGCACCTGATAAAAAACATCACATTTCATTTTTAAAACCCGCGCGTTGTGTTAAAGTAGATTGTAGAACCAATACATCACAGAACTCTACCCACTGAAACTGACAGGACACAGAGGAAGGCCGTCACTGCGGCACCCCTCGGCAGCCATAGCACCACGCTCATCTTTGTAAAGAAACATATAAAGAGGAAAGAACAGATGACAAACAAAGAACCCGTATACATCACCGGTCACCTCCACCCCGACACCGACTCCATCGCGTCAGCAATCGCCTACTCATTCTTCAAGCGGGCGATGGGCGTACGGGCAATCCCCTGCAGGCTCGGCCCGGTCAACGCGGAATCCGCTTACCTTCTTAAGCGCTTCGGCTTCGAGGAGCCGATGCTCCTCGCGGACGCCAGAGTCAAGCTCTGCGAGATTGCACTCGATCCCCTGACATATATCAAAGAAGGGACCACGATCTTCGAGAGTCTAAAGCGCATGTCTGAGTATAACAAGACATATTGCGGCGTTGTGGACGATGAAATGCATCTGGTCGGCCTTGTCACCAAGAGTGACATAGCTGCGGTAGGTCTCGGAGATACAGCCTACAACATCGACCTCCTGAAAAAACTCAAGCTGGACGATGTCTGCGCGACTCTGGACGGCAGGGTCATCTACCGGGAAGAGCAAATGCACCTCAACGGCAAAGTCAGCATGATCGCCATGGCTGACAGAGAGCGCATCAGCAGCTATGAGCTGACAGACAGGATCATCATCGTCGGTGACGACGCCGAGACCCAGAAGGAAGTCATAGAAAAAGGTGCCGGTCTCATGATCATCGTGTGGGCAGAGTCTGTCTCTGAGGAAGTCATCGAGGCAGCCAAAGAACATCACTGCCCGATCATCATCAGCGGTCACGGCGCGATGAACACCTCCCGTTATATTTTCTTCGCGACATCCGTCAATGAAATCATGCAGAGGGAAGTCATCACGTTCAGCACGAACGAGCTGGCGGAGGACGTCGGTGCCAAAATGCTTCGCAGCCGCTATCACATCTACCCGATCATTGATCAGGAAAAGAAGCTCTACGGATACGCCGCGCGCTACCACATCATGACCAGCAAGAACAAGCAGATCATCATGGTCGATCACAACGAGTTCTCCCAGTCAGTCCGGGCAATCGAGGAAGCCAGAATTCTTGAGGTCATCGATCACCACAGGATCAACGACTTCTCGTCCACCCAGCCGGTCTCCTTCAGAAATGAGATCGTCGGCTCGACCGCGACCATCATCGCGACGATATTCCGTGAGAATCAGATCCCGGTGCCCCAGAACCTGGCGGGTCTTCTTCTCGGCGCGCTGCTCTCCGACACGATGAACTTCCATTCGCCGACGACGACGGAGAAGGATCGTCAGACTGCCAATATCCTGGCGGCGATGGCAGACCTCGACATTGATGAATTTGCACGCGACATGTTCGCCGTGACTGCGGACACAACGGGCAAGTCCTACGCGGAGATGCTCAATCAGGACATGAAGATCTACAGCATCCGTGACTGCAATCTCTCAATCTCTCAGGTCATCGTCACCTCGACGGAGCAGATCCGCAAGGAGAGCGCTCAGATTCAGCCCGCGATCGAGACCTTCTGCCGCAAGAAGCGCCTGGACCTTGCCGTGCTCGTGTTCTCCAGCATTATCGACAACGGATCCGTCATTTTCTACGGCGGCAATCGCTCCGAGTGGGCAAGTGAAGCCTTCCCAGACAAAGAGGGCGAGACCCACAGCTTCCAGGAAGGACTCCTTTCCAGAAAGCAGCAGATACTTCCCAAGCTTACAAACATAATTAACATGTATTCGTAAGCAAATCGCAGGGAGCATCTGAGGAGCATCCTGGACAATGACGATCAGGTGAGCACTGAGGATATGAAGGCAGCCCAGTCAGAGATTCAGAAGCGGATCATTGCGAAGGTCGCAGATGATATAACGATCAACAGCAACGATGACGAGGTCGTGATCGATGCTGTGAAGTATTTTTAAGACTCAGGGACGGTTCTTTTCGCGTGAAATAGAATAGGCAGGCTGTTCTACTCGTTCGTTTCCGGAGCAAAGCATTCATCTTCGTGAGAAAAACATTGCAGGTCCTTCACTGTGAGATCAAAAAGGCTTTTGCCTTTTTAAGCTCACAGAAAAGACCTGCGTTTTTCGATGAAGATGATGTTTGCGCCGGATTCTGAACTTCGTTACAGCCTGCCTGTATTATTACTTCACATGAAAAGAACCGTTCCTGACGCGTGAACAGGGCTGTCGCATGCGCGGCAGCCCTGTCCTTAGGCAGTATCATTTCTCTAACATTATTTTGAATCCAACGAAAACGCCCTAATAGCGTAATATGATTTCGTTTATGACCCGCGCCCGTAAGATGCGCGGGCCTCTTTGTTTTATCCCGTCGAAAATAATCGGAAGGGGGGAATTCTCACAGTATTATTTCGACTTTTTCATAAGGCAGGCACCCGGCCGACATCAAGCACGAAAGGCAGGATGAAGCCGGCGATGCCTGCATGGCGAAGGGGGCGATTTGCCGCACCCTGCGGGGTTACTGATACTCAGCGACCGAGATCCACTTCTCGAGCAGAGCCTTCTCCTCCTCGCTCTTAGCCTTGTTAAGCTGGCCGGCAGCGACGATCGGCATCCACTTCTGGACGTACTGGATAGCAGTGTTGGACTTTCTGCAGTAGAGCCTCAGATATTTCTCTGCAAGATTCGGATCCGACATGGTGAACTGCAGGTAGGTGAGCGCTGCGTCAGCGCCGGCATTGCCGGAGGTTGCATGTGCCCAGTCGATGACCTTGTAGCCGCCGTCCGGTGTCAGGATGATGTTGGACGGTTCAAAATCACCGTGGCATAGCTTGGTGTGGCGCTTCATCCCTGCGAGGCGCTGAAGGAGCTCCCACTTGATGCTCGGGTCGATGTCGAGTGCGTTGATCTCCTCCGTGCGCTTCGGGATCGTGTTGCGAAGGCCGATTGCGCGGAAGCTGCCTATTTCAAGCTGGATGTCGACGAACTTCTCGAGGTTGGCCTCAAGGTTCTCCGGCTCATTCT
>JAFWIM010000181.1 GCA_017514845.1 Lachnospiraceae bacterium | reverse complement strand
GTGCTCAGGAAATATTACTGGAAACCGTATTTCTGGTCAGACAGCTATTTCGTGACGACGGCCAGCGAGAATTCCCTTACAATGGTCCAGGAATATATCCGGGACCAGTAAGTTTGATCTGGCATTCACCCACGCCCATGCGGTGCGGCAGCTCCTATGGACGTGGTACTCTGCTGCTACGCTTCATAGATCGCAATTATAGCGGCCTCCGGCGATGAACCGGGAGCCGCTATTTTCATGTCAGTCTTTTTTGTAAAAAAGGTTTCATATCCATCAGCACGGAGCAGGATGTCCGGCATCCAGTCCGGAGATCTGCCATCTTCTTACAGATGACATTCAGGTCAACTTCGGGACTGCATTCGATGATCAGTTCATCGTGAACGTGTCCTACTATGAAGCAGTGCCGGAGAGTTTTCATGGTGTTGCAGAGGATGTCACGACTGACAGCCTGGACGATGTTCTCCACGAACTTCGGACTGTAGGATTCGATGCGTTCCCATTTCTTTGTGGATCCAACACCTTCATAAGTTACGGATTCGCCGCCGAACTGATTCTCACCAATACGCGGCTTCACGTAGGGAGAGAAGGCGACCTGAGGGAAGCTTGATGAAGAGCATTCCGCTTTTGTAAAAAAACTTGATGCCGCGAATCTCTGTCTGAATCCGCTGTGTGATGGTAGTCTTGACGGCACGGTCAATGTCCCACCAGAAGGAGGTAATCATCGGGTTGGAGCTCCGCCAAGAGCTGACCAGCGGCTGCAGTTCTTCTTCGGACAATCCCATTTCAAGAGTACCCATAGATTTCTGTCAGAAAGCTTATGGTCGAAGCAAGCTGATGAGGTGATTACTCGTAAGTCGCTGCTTGATTTTGATGGAAAGGATCCTGTTATGCTCAGAAGTGGACAGGAAGATTTTCTGTCCGATGATGTCAGCATTATGATTGCCCATAATAAGAAGACTGGGAAAAAATGAGGTTGGTGAATTTGCTGCAATTCACTGATATCAATGTACTTCCTTTTTCAGACAATATACCGGCAGCGGTCATTACCTATTTGGATCCGACGGTTGAAAGCCTACGGTTTGATGAAAAAGATCAAAAAACAGTTATTCGCCTGAAGTTCAAGGGAAAAGAAGAAATCGTGATGAACAATCCGATTCAGCTAAATAATTATTTTTCTTCCGGTACTGTAAAGGGTATGATTACGTTTACGTTGGCCCAGGAAGTATTACAAAAGGGTGGTTACATTGTCGTTGATGAGGTGGAGAACCACTTTAATAAAGAAATTGTAACGACGTTGATGCGCTTCTTTATGGATAGCAAGTTAAATAAGAACGGCGGCACCTTGATTTTTTCAACCCACTATCCTGAACTGTTGGATGAATATGACAGAAATGATAGTATTTATATAATCAGGAACAGAAATGGGATTACAGTTGAAAACCTGAGTACAATTCTGAAAAGGAATGACATAAAGAAGAGCGATGCATATCAGAGTGGATTTCTGGAAGGAACAACTCCTATGTATGATGCGTATATGCGACTGAAAAAAAGTATAGCCGCAGCGCTTAAGTAGGAGGCGGTCTATGGAATTAGCAAAGTATAAGGCTTGTATATGTGAGGGCTCAGCCGAAAATGCCATATATTGACCATCAGTTACAGAGGACTTCTGAGATGGAGTATTTGGTCACCAGCACAAAAACGAACGCAGGAACACGGAAGATTCCCATGACGGAAGGCGTGTTCCGATGCTTCCAGGCGATCATAGAGGACCGGGAGGCTCCAATGTTCGAGAAGATGATAGAGGGCCATACGGAGTTTTTGTTCCTGGATGCACAGGGCATGCCGTAAGTAGCAATGCACTGGGAGCATCGGTTCAATCATGCGGTCAAACGTTATGATGAGATTTACAAAGTGCAGATGCCAAACATCACGCCGCACGTTTGCCGGCATACATACTGCAGCAATCAGGCGAAGGCAGGGATGAATCCAAAGACCCTGCAGTATCTGATGGGGCACAGTGATATCAGCGTGACGATGAACGTTTATACGCCTCTTGGACTCGAAGATGCTGCTGCGGAAATGGCCAGAATGGAAGCGGTCGAGGCGGCCAGAAAGGAGCAAGAGAAGAATACGGGAGAGACTGGACCGGCACAGAAAATATTCAGAGTAGTTTGAAAGCAAAGTCGAGCTCATCACCTTCGGGTGGTGGGCTTTTTTAGTTTGTGGTAGAATAAGAACGGTTAGAATTTGACATTAATAGAGGAGGTACACCATGCCATTTTATAAAGCTACCAGATCAACAAAAACTATTCCGACATCAACTGGCGATATAGGTCGTCCATATCAGGTGATAGATACAATTTTTGCTATTGATTCTAACAAAGAGGGGCTTCTTTCCGGCGTTGATCCGAATACAGCTTTTAATGGCGTAAAAAATCAACTTCGCAAAAAATGTGCAGCTATGGGAGGGGATGCAGTGATATTCTGCCAGTTCCAATATAGAGTAGCGGTAGACTCCGGGTTAACAGGAAGTAAGCAGGTTGTAGAAATATTTGCTTACGGTACTGCAGTGAAATTCCTTAATTAAAAGGACATTAATTCCACATATGCGATTTTCCGTATTATGTCAACAGTAGTAAGACCACTTCATTTTTACTACTATTTGACTACTATTGCCTGCCGTGTTTTGCCTCATTTTGCCCCGTTTTGCAGTTTTGAACATTTTTCATGGATAGTAAGTATAAAGAGAAATAGTGCGCATATTGCGGCAAATCGCGTCCTTATGCGCCTTGAAAGAAAGGATTTTTGAGATGATTCGCATCCTTTTTATCTGCCACGGCAATATAGTGCGGCAGAGCTAAATGCCCGTAAAATTCGCTGAAAATCGTT
This sequence comes from Lachnospiraceae bacterium, assembly GCA_017514845.1. Classification (GTDB taxonomy): domain Bacteria; phylum Bacillota; class Clostridia; order Lachnospirales; family Lachnospiraceae; genus Chordicoccus. The sequence goes on along the minus strand of JAFWIM010000181.1, from coordinate 26,985 downwards.
GATTTGCAATGAACAAAGAATGAAAATGACACTAATCTGACACTATGCAAAAGAACGGCTCCTGAAGAAATACGCTATAGCATAAATAATAAAATGGTTAAGAGATACCTTCGTGTAAAAAAGCTATCATGTCTGCATGATGGCTTTTTTATGTTATAGAAAATTTGGAATGAGGAAACGATTAACTACACTTTACTTTTACGCTCTTGTTTGATATTATCAAGAGCGAGAAAGTAAGGTGATGAAGATGAATAGATTCGAAATCTTAGACAATCTTGTTGAAAGCGGAAATGGGTATCTCCGCACATCCCAGGTACTGGAGCAAGGAATTTCAAAGCCGACACTTGCAGAATACGTCAGCAAGCGGAATATGGAGCGTGTTGCACAGGGCGTATACCTTGCCGCTGATGCCTGGCCGGACGAACTGTATTTGCTTTCCCTCACTAACCGCCGTATCGTATTTTCTCATGAAACGGCTCTATTCCTTCATGGCCTGATGGAGCGTGAGCCGAAGTATACGAGCGTGACAGTGAAAGCTGGTTATAATGCCTCTCATCTGCGCAATAAAGGCATTCGTGTTTATCAGGTAAAGCCGGATGTTGTCGATCTGGGTGTGACAGAGGTTGAAACCGGTTTTGGCAATAAAGTCCGCGTTTATGATAAGGAACGAACCATCTGCGACATTCTGCGGTATAAGGATTCAATGGATGTGCAAATTTTCCAATACGCTATGAAGGAATATATGGCTGGCAATCAGAAGAACCTGAACCATCTGATGGCATACGCAAAGAAGTTCCAGATTGAACCGGTTATGAGAACATATACGGAGGTAATGTTATGATCAGGACAGCAACACAGCTAAAAGCAAAAGTCAGAAACCTTTCTGGAGGCGACAGCACAAAAGCACAAACTCTGATCCGAAATTTCATCATGGAACGCTTTCTTGAGCGTATTGCTCTGTCCCAGTATCGAAATAACTTCATTCTGAAGGGCGGGATGCTGGTTTCTGCTGTCGTTGGTCTGGATACACGGGCAACGATGGACATTGACACTACTGTGAAATCCCTGGAGCTTTCTAAAGAAAATGCAGTGAAAATCGTTGAAGAGATAATCGCTGTAGAGATTCCGGATGGTGTTCATTTTACTATTACAAAGGTCACAGACATCATGGAGGAACATGATTATCCAGGCATCCGGTTTATGTTGGAAACTTCTCTGGATAATCTGCGGCAGGCAATCAAAATCGATATTTCTACCGGTGATATCATTACTCCGGGAGCTGTTGAATATTCGTATAAGCTGATGTTTGAAGACAGGTCGATTTCTCTCTGGACATACAATCTGGAAACTCTGCTGGCGGAGAAGCTGGAGACAATTATGGCTCGCGGACCAGTGAATACAAGGATGCGTGATTTTTACGATATCCACGTTATCAGCCGTCAGGAACCGTTTGATTCGATGATTCTCAAAAGGGCATTCCTTGCTACGAGCAGTAAACGAAACACCACGGAACTGATTCCTGATTTCAGGGACATTCTGATGACTGTTGAATCTGACGAAGCTATGAGAAGACAGTGGGAAAACTACCGGAAGGAATCTTTCTTTATCGGTGAGTTGACGTGGAATGAGGTTATGGAAAGTGTGAAGCGGCTAGTAGATTCAATCCAATGATAGATGAACCTATAGAGAAATCAATATTTAAAACGCATATACAAAAATTAATTTCGAAAACCGGATTTAAAACCGAATATTGAGAAGTTAGGCTCGATCGGTTCTGATGCCCAGACAGATCGTGGAGCAGTTCTATAGCGATGATCTGCAAAAGGAACGGGAAGCTGCCAGACAGCAGAGGAAAGAACTGTAACCGTAGTGATGAGAGGGCAGGGCAGAAATGGATGGATTCCGGATCTGCCTTGCCCTGTTTTTTTATTATATGTGATTGTAACCAGCGGAGTGAAACGACGCTCAGCCTGACAACGAAGTTGGCAATCATACGGGGATTGGGGATGTCCCGAACAAGCCGGTTTCACAAATCTGGCCGGAGGCCTGGTTTGGTGTAACGGAGCATCTGTATATACAGATGCCCAGCTTGCCAGTTTGTTAGGGCTCTTTAGTGATCTGTTCGTATCGCTCCGATAATGCCCTGCTATGCTTTCTATGAATACGATTGATTTCAACGACTCTTAATTCACGTCTTTGTGAAATAAGCTCTTGCAATGAAGATATGAGAGCTTGATCCTTTGAAATCTCAAGCGTCTCGCGACGATTATCGATTTTCATGGAAAGCAGAATATATTTTATATTTTCACAAAGTCTATCTGTGAATGTTATGATAGCACTGAGTAAGCAAGCGATAATGCGTAGAATAGACACGCGAAGGCTAAACCCCAAAAAGGACCCTAAAAGGATTCCTGAAATCAGAATAATTGCATGCAAGACCAAACGCCGGTGACAAAGCTTATTATTCCACCAACAATTCTGTTTCTGGCATTCAAAAACGACTTCGGAGTCAGCATATTGATGTGAAAATTCATACCAGTTTTTTACCCCGGGAGGGTTATCTCTTCCGGTATTAGATATTTGTTCTTCACACGCTTCATTATTATTATCTACAGCATCGATAATCAGGGATTTGACTTTACGGATAGCACTGTCGGTATATGTGGAGACTTTGATTCCAAGAACTATTTCATCGAAATAATTTCGAAGGAGTGCAGCAAAAGAGACATAGGCACCCATTCGCCAGTAACATATTAAAGAAGAAGCATCAAAGACCAATGGAACCAGAAGAATAGCAGCAGAATAAGACGATGAAGTACCTTCAGGTGCAAAAATGAATAAAAGTGAAACTATAGAGTAGATAAATGCAGCGGTACTGAAGTTTTCGGCCGTATTATAATAATGTCTTGCTGCAAACTGACACTTGAGCATTTCAGCGGAATTCTGTCTCTTGTCGATTGTTTCTTGAAGCATTTTCTATTATCGCCTTTCTGATCGGTTCAACATCTGACCGTATTATTTCTTTAATAGCAGGATTTGTCATAAGAGGGAAAAGGTATTGACCATGACAATGTCTCAGCTTTTTACCACTGCCACATGGACAGTGTATATGACCCCGATATGATTCATCTGCACAGTACATCATCAAGATAAATGTCTTGCCAAGATCTTCCTCATGGAATAACTCCTGATATGTACTGATGACACCTTCTGAACCGTGCGGCCGTTCACCAAAAGGATAGGATCCAAAACGCATGAAGTATTCATATGTAAAGTAATACGGTTCCACATATTCATCCATCCATTGCAGCAGATTAAAGCCGTTAATGAACCTCAGCTTAACAGCCGTATCTGTTTCAAGACATAGTTCCCCGTTGGTATAACGATGAGGATAACTTTGTTCAATGGCATTCCCCATATCTATTACGGTTGGGAGTTTGGGCGAATCAATAGGTATTCTTATTTCGATATCATAGTAACTGTCTAATGTAAAGCCCAGGGCTGTTCGAAAAATATGAATGTTGCCGAGAAGACGAACCTCATCGGGATCCGACTTCTCGACCGTTAGATCAGGGTAGGCTTTTAATAGAGCAGATATCTGCTCTGTTGCAGTAGTCAGCGTCATAATCATCGTCTGTATGGTTTTGGCTGTGTTACAATAGGTTTTGCAGCCGGGATGGCGGAACGGTATTTTTCACCCCAGCTTTTTTGCACCGCAGTTTGACCAAAGGCATTATCCATGGCGGATCTAAACTGCGGATCTGGTAGGGACAAGGAGTTGACCAAATCCTTTGTGCAGGCAGCAATCCAAGTGAAAAACAATTTGGGAATCTCAGAATCCTTATTCCACTTATCAGCAAGATTATCTTCAGGATCGGCGGGGTTCTGTATCACCCATTTACGATCGTTTGAAGAACGACTAATGATGGATCTTGAACCATATCTCCTTGCAAAATCTTCAGTGCCTAATGTCTGATGCTGGGCATATATGTTTAACTCGCCAAGGACATATGTAAGTAGTTCAAATATACCTGATTGAGGATTGGCAGATTTTGAAATAGCTGCCACAAGCGTATTAATAATAGCCGAAATCGGTTTTAGGTCATCGCTGTCCTCTCTCCGAAGATTCAAGTAATAAACATCGCGATGATATTTCAGAATCTGAATGACTCTTTGCATAGATGACCGCTCTAAGCCCACCGGAATATCATCAACCGAATCGAAAACCATGCGATTAGATTTGAAGATTTCCTGCCGCCGGTATTCACGGTTAAAGGAGAGGAAGGGCTTGTTGATGTCATCGAACCATTGACGGAATCCATTTGGATTATTCGTCAGCCAACTGTAATTACGTTCTCCGTTATGCCTGGGAATTGCGATGGCGGTATACAGAAGATCTGGACGGTTGGATTTCCTCATCAGCTCTTGTTTGCGCTGTAGACTTTCATCTGTTGCAGGGACGATATCAATCGTGAATTTAATCCCATTGATGTCAGCGTACTCTATTGTGAAACACTCTTCATATACAGTAAGTTTGCTTGAGTATCGATCACTGCTTTCAAGAGCATCTTCAATTTTTTTGCGCAGTTCGCTCGGGGATATTTGATCACGGTTCATTCGAAGCTGACAGATGAAGTCAAGATCATAAGCGGCATCGGGGTCCTTTGCAGAGGGGCGAACCACCGTTCCAAAGGCAAATGATCCATGGGGGTACATGTCAGCATCAATACCGCAGTCTTCAAGAAAAGCTGCCAGAGCATGATATTTGTCATCAGCATTTTTATACATTGTTGGAGAGATGTCCAACTGAGAAATAAGTTTGATAATGTCGGTCTGTCTTTCAGAAGTACTGATCACTTGAATCCCTCACTTTCTAATTGGTTTTAGCACTCGCTGGAGATGGGTGCTAATCTGACTGATAATATAGCACGTGCCTAAGACATAGTCAAGCGTTCGTTGCATGGAAAACGACAAAGTCAGTTAAAATGAAATACAAATACCATAAATTCAAGAAACTGTCAAGGTTTAAGTTGACAAAATCGTTTTTAGAAGGTATATTACAACAAGTATCAGGAGAGAAAGGAGATGCGGAACATGCTGATCAGATTTGCTGTATCGAACTTCCTGTCTTTTGATGGTATGGAAGAGCTTTCTCTCGAAGCAGGAAAGACTCGAAAGAACTCAGATCGTTTATATACCAATAGAAGATTAAAACTCGTTAAATGCGAGGCCATGTTTGGGGCGAATGCCTCTGGAAAGTCAAACCTTGTCGAAGCACTGAGATTTGTACAGAGTATGATCGAGGATGGGTTCCCAATAGGATTCTCGAATAAGTATTATCGTTTAAAAGAAGAAAACCGTATTGCACCATCAAATTTTGAAATAGAGCTGATATGTAAAGACAAAAGATTTTGTTTTGGCTTTTCTGCAGTCTTAAATAGCGGCAGTATAATAGAAGAGTGGCTTTATGAGTTAACGCCGTCCGGCTTGACAAAGTATCTATATAAAAGAAACACAGCAGACGAGAACTTTGAAGTCGGAAATTACTTCAAAAATAGAGATGCCATTGCCAAATTGATGTCCTATGGAGAAGACAGTGCGGCGGATCATGAAAACCTATTTCTTAACATCATTAATCGCAGCAAGGGGAAGATGTTTGTAGACAACCCAGAACTTGGGGTGTTGAACGACATATTCTTTTGGTTCGTCTTTAAACTTAACATTAGTGTACCTGAAGGTATTTTGACAGGATATCCATATTTCAGAGATTCGAATCTGGAAGAAATTGCAAAACTCCTAAATGCACTGGGGACGGGAATTAACGATTTAAAGATTGTGGACGTACCGTTAGAAGTGGTAAAAAGGAAAGTTCCGGAGTCGCTGTACAATAAAATAATATCAAATCTGGAAAAAGAAAATGCGAAGGTAAAAAAGACGGGATCTGGAGAGAATCCTTCAATTGTTGCACGTGCATATAAGGAATTTTATACTTTTGAGATTGATGATAACGATGTTATTTCAATTCGAACCATAGAATTCAGTCACGAATCTGAGAATACCTACTTCAGTCTTCAAGAGGAATCAGATGGAACGGCTCGGTTGCTGGATTTAATTGAGATTCTCTTTAAAGTATCCAGTGACCGGATTTATGTTATTGATGAGATTGATAGATGCCTGCATCCTGCAATGACTGCTAAGATTATCAAACTATTTCTCGAGATGGCACCTGTCAGGGATACACAGCTTATTATTACAACGCATGAATCTAGGCTACTAAAGGAAGACATATTACGTAACGATGAAATAAGCTTCATGCTCAAGACACCAGAAGGATCTACCATAATCAAGTCCTTGGATAAGTACCAGCTTCGTGCTGATAAAAAAGTATATGAGGCATTGTTTGATGGAACAATAGAAGCGATACCTCAGTTTAATGAAGAAAGATTAGCTGAACTTATAAAAACGAATATACCAGACAATCAATAATCCAGGAAGAGGGGCTCGTCAAATGACGGGCCTTTTTAATTATTGAGATCATTATGAAATCGTCATTTTGAAACTATTTGGCCTTGATGGTGAGTATATGAGCAGATGCCGTTAAAAAATCGTGTCATCGCGTGAATTACAATTGAAAAGCTGCGATTTTCATGATATATTGATTAAGTTGGGAAAACTGCGCTCTCGTAATAGAAAATCGGAGGTTGGTTCATGACCATCAGTTATAAGAAATTATGGAAGTTACTGATAGACAAAGATATGAAAAAGAAGGATCTTCAGAAAGCTGCGGGTATCAGTGCGACATCCATTACAAAACTTGGTAAAAACGAAAATGTGAATACTGAGATCATTGAAAAAATCTGTACGGCTTTACATTGCGATGTATGTGACATTATGGAAATGATTGATGATCAGTGAGATTGACATTCCCTGTTGATCTTGCTTTGATTGCATATCCTCGAAGGAGGTTTACGATATATGCCCGGAAAAGATAAAGCGGCACTTCGGGAGGCCAGCCCGTACAATGCAGCTATCACACGGGAACAATTTCTGTTCTACGAGATGCGCACGACGGCAAAGCTGGTCTGCGAAGGTTTGAATAAAGATGAAGTAATTGACCGGATCGTGAAAGAGAATCTATTCCAATATCCTACGGAGAAGTCGGTTCGGAAAATGGCTTCTGCCTGTCTGCGGAGATTGGATGCGATGGAGGATGATTCTCTTGTGCAGGCGATGGCATCACAGCCGAGTGACGTGTCCAAGCAGGTCTGTCTCTATGCAATGATGAAGCAGTACCGGCTCGTCTGGGATTTTATGATCACTGTAATAGGGTCAAAGTACAGAAATTTGGACACCTCTTTCAGTAAGATAGACTTGAACACCTATATCATGCGCCTTCAGGAGCAGGACGATTGGGTGGCAACCTGGAGCGATAGTACAGTGACTAAGGTGAAGCAGGTATTGGCAAAAGTTCTCGTGGAAAACGAATATCTTGACAGCCTGACTTCAGATCGCCTGAATCCAGTGCTGATCAGTCCGCTGTTGGAAAATGCCATACGGGCATCGGGGCAGGAGCTTGCACTTCCGGCCTTCAACTGCCTGAATTAAGGAGGTCAGGAGCATGAGCAATTTAATGGAGCGGCTTGACAGCCTCCGAGCTCTGATTCAGGAACCAGAGTTTTTGGAAGGGAAAGGCCTGAGCAATGAAGTGAATATCCGGATCTTTTGCTACGATCCAAAAGAGGAGATGGCCGTTCGGCACTTTACGGAGAAGCTGATGACAGACCAGAGCCTCAACTGTCATCTCATCGAATATAACCTGTACAGGGTGTTTCTCTCTATCTGTGATGACAAGCGGATTACAGACAGAGTAGCACAGCAGGAAGAGAAAAAAGGAAAGCAGTTCGTACTGGATCAAATGAAGCGCATGGCGAATAATACGGCGTTCATCAACAAAATGCAGTATGAGCCACACGAACCAGGAGATGTGATCCTGATCACCGGCGTAGGAGAAGCGTTCCCGTTCATCAGGGTCCATGCACTGTTGGATGCAATGCAGCCGTATTTCTCAGATGTCCCTGTGCTTGTAATGTATCCGGGTACCTTCGATGGCCGCTATGTGAAACTATTTGATAAGCTGACGCCGAATCCATATTACAGGGCGTTTAACGTGATATAAGGAGGGAGCCACGACATGAGAATTCAATCGATGTTCAAGGATGACATCAATCGTAAAATCAACGGTGTCGTCAAAGTCGATCAGGATGAAAGCAGCGTGCTTGTACAGGAACTGAACGAGTATGTCATCACTAGAGAGCTGAAGAAGCATTTCATCACTTTCTTCAATAACTACATCGAGTCTTTCAACGAAAATACAGCTGACATCGGCGTTTGGATCTCCGGTTTCTTTGGAAGTGGTAAATCTCACTTCCTGAAAATGTTGTCCTATCTGCTGGAGAATAAAGACGTTCAGGGCGTAAAGACCATCGAACGTTTCAGAGAAAAGTTTTCGGATGATCCTGCCACCTTTATGCTGATTGACCGGGCAACAAAAGGGAAAACGGATACGATCCTTTTCAACATCGATATCGAAGGCTCCATCAACAAGGACAAGACAGCCGTGCTGCGTGTCTTTGCCAAGATGTTCTATAACTATCTTGGCTTTTATGGAGAAAACCTGAAGGTCGCCAAGCTGGAGCAGTTCATTGCTAAAAAGGGAAAGACCGAGGAATTTCGGCGCGTGTTCGAGGAGAAGAACGGTGCGTCCTGGCTTGAGTCCCGCGACGCCTATGCTTTCTTTGAAGATGATATCGTTGCTACTCTACAGGAAGTGCTCGGCATGAGTGAGCAGGCTGCCAGCAACTGGTTCAATGGCACCGAGACTGTGGAGACCTCCATCGCCCAGCTCGTTTCTGAGATCAAAGAGTATGTGGACGCACAGCCGCGTGACTTCCGGCTCCTGTTCATGATCGATGAGGTCGGCCAGTATGTCGGCGGTGACACAGATCTGCTGATCAACCTGCAGTCCCTCGTGGAAAAAATCGGCAGCGAGTGCGGCGGCAAGGTCTGGGTGGTTTGCACCGGGCAGGAAGCCATCGATGAGATCATCAAAGCCCGTGAGAATGAGTTCTCCCGCATTCAGGCCCGCTTCAAGACCCGCCTGTCCCTGTCTTCCTCTTCTGCAGATGAGGTTATCCAGAAGCGTATCCTTCTGAAGACAGATGAGGCCGAGCATGATCTGGAGCAGGTGTATGCCGCCAACGACTCCGTACTGCGGAACCTGTTCTCCTTTACCGACGCCATTCTGGACATCAAGGGTTATAACGGCGCTGGCGAGTTCGCTAAGAACTTCCCGTTCGTACCATATCAGTTCATCCTCATGCAGAAGGTCTTTGCCGAGATCCGTAAGCACGGCAATTCCGGCAAGCATCTCTCCGGCGGTGAGCGTTCCATGCTGTCCGGTTTCCAAGAGGCTGCCCAGAAGATCGAGGACAAGGACGAGTACGCGCTGGCTCCTTTCTATCTCTTCTATGATACCGTCCACACCTTCCTCGACAGCTCCATCCGGCGCGTGATCGAGCGCTGCGAACGTGCAGCCATCGACGGCAACGGCATCGAGCCGCAGGACGTGGATGTGCTGAAGCTCCTGTACCTGGTCCGCTACGTGGACGATGTGAAGGCCAATTTGGACAACATCGTCATCCTGATGGCGGACGACATCCGGCTGGACAAGATCACCATGCGCGAGCAAGTGCGCGGCTCTCTGGACCGTCTGATGAGCCAGAACTACATCGGGCGTGCCGGTGATACATACAACTTCCTGACCGACGAGGAACAGGATATCCAGCGTGAAATTAAGAATACCCCTGTGGCGACGGCGGATATCGTGGGCCGTATCGCGCAGATGATTTTTGCGGACATCTATACCACTAAGAAGTTCCGCTACGGCAAGTATGACTTTGCTTTCGACCAGATGGTGGACGGGCAGGCGGTCGGTGCATTGACCGGCGGCATGATGCTGCGCGTCCTGACTGTGGCCACCGATCCTACCGAGAAGAACGAGCTGCGGCTGATGGCGGAGTCCTCCGGGCAGGCCATCGTGGTGTTGGCGGAGAATCCTTACTACGAGTCCCTCGAGAGCGCCATGAAGATCCGCAAGTACGTGAAGCAGCGCAACGTGGCGCAGTTGCCCAAGTCCGTACAGGACATCATCCGCGATCAGCAGGATGAGGCCGGAAAGTATGAACTGACCGCTGCCGATGACCTGAAGAAGGCCATCGCGGACGCAGAGTTCTATGTGGACGGCGAACACATCGAGATTAAGGGCGGCGATGCCAAGAGTAAGATCGACCAGGCTCTGGAGTATCTCGTTGCCCATGTGTACAGCGACCTCGGCCTGATCACCAAGTTTGCTGAGACCGACGCCGACATTTACAAGATCCTCCACGGTGAGGAGATTTACCTTCCGGGCACTGAGCCCAACCGTGACGCAGCCGCCAAGGTGGAGAAGTATCTGGAGATCCAGTTCAATCAGAATCTCCCGACCACTATGTCCGACCTGCAGGATCGGTTCCAGAAAAAGCCCTATGGCTGGCGCGAGATCGACATCGCGGCGGTCGTGGCCATGCTGATCTATGATCAGAAGGTCACCATCAAGTATGGCGGTGCTACCATCCAGCCCAGCGATCAGAAACTCCCGGACATGCTCCGCAAGAAGAGTGAGATCGGTAAGACCTCCATCTCCAAGCGGCAGATTGTGTCCATCCAGAAGATCCGGGAGGTCCGTGATTTCCTGCGCGACTTCTTCGATGAGATGGACGTGCCAGAGGACGAGGACGGCCTGATCGCCCACATCGTGGAGAAGTTCAATGGCGAACTGGACCACTACACAAAACTGGATGCCCGCTATGAGGGCCACAAGTATCCGGATCAGGGCAAGGTCAAACAGGCCATCGCGCTGATCAAGGATGTGCTCTCCCAGCAGAAGGACAACACAGCGCTGATCCAGCGCGTCATCGACCGTGAGGATACTCTCTACGATATGCGCGACGAGCTGCAGGAGATCGAGGAGTTCTTTAAGACCCGTGTCAGCTTGTTCGATGCCGCCGTACAGTATGAGCGGGATCTCGCCGTTGACCGTGATTATATCGCCAAGGACGACGAGGCGCATCAGGCGCTGAACCGGATACGCTTGATCACCATGATGCCCACCGGAGGCAAGTTCCAGTATGACCGTATTCCGGAGCTGAACGACCTCATGGCGAAGGTCAAGGCCTCCCACGGAGCGATGCTGGATGCCAAGCGCGAAGAACTGTTGGAGATTGTCCGTCAGTGCATGGAGGAAATCCATACGCTGGCAGGGGATAATTCAGCTGCTCGGAACATCTCCAATACGGCGGACAACTTCTTCACTCAGCAGAAGCAGAAGATCGAGTCGTACACAACCCTGAACAGTCTGGATGGTCTGGTACCGCCGATCTGGCAGTATAAGGATGATACCGTCAGTCGCATCGAAGCTATTGTGAATCCTCCGGTAAAACCGCAGCCTCCGCAGCCCGGTCCGGGACCGCAGCCTCAGCCGAAGAAGGAAGTCATCAAGGCTATCCACCGGCAGGCGATGTTCCCGGCGAAAACCCTGAAGTCCGAAGAAGAAATTGACGCCTACGTTGAGAAGATTCGTACCAACATGAAGCAGCTGCTGAAAGGATGCGACGGCATCAAGCTGAACTAACGGAGGGCATTATGGATAAGAATGCAATTAAGAAATACGCAGTCTGGGCAAGGCGTGAGCTGATCGAGCGCGTCTCCCAGCGTGCCATGATATACGGAATCACCGCGAAGGATGCCGGTGATCCGAATGCCGAGAGTGTGAACGGTCATCTGCTGTCGCAGGCTGAGAAGCGGCAGCGGCAGGCGCTGATCCGAAACATCAAGACAAAGGGCTACGAGCAGGTCATGGAGGAAGTGGCCTACACGTGGTTTAACCGTTTTGCCGCCCTGCGCTTCATGGAGGTCAACGGCTATTTGCCCTCCCACATCCGTGTTTTTACCAATGACGCCGGGGAGTTCAAGCCGCAGATCCTCGCCGAGGCAATCCATCTGGAGCTCGATGGTTTGGACATGAACAAGGTCTATGAGCTGGAGAGCGCCAACAAGAGCGAGGATCTGTTCAAGTACCTGCTGATCGTACAGTGCAATGCCCTGAACAGCATCCTGCCGGGGATGTTCCAGCGGATCGAGGACTACACCGAGCTGCTGCTGCCAGATTACCTGCTCCGTGAGGGCAGTGTGATCGAGCAGATGGTCACCACCATTCCGGAGGAGGACTGGACGGATCAGGTACAGATCATCGGATGGTTGTACCAGTTTTATAACATTGAGCTTAAAGATAAGGTGTTTGCTAACCTTAAAAAGAAAATCAAAATAACAAAAGAAACCCTTCCTGCGGCGACACAACTGTTTACTCCGGATTGGATTGTCAGATATATGGTGGAAAATAGCCTTGGCCGCTTATGGCTGGAGGGGCACCCGAATGATACTCTAAAATCTGAATGGAATTACTATTTGGATGAGGCGGTGCAGGAACCGGAGGTTCAGGCGAAGCTTACAGAAATCCGGAAGGAGTATGCTACCCTAAAGCCGGAAGAAATCCGTGTCATCGATCCCTGTATGGGCTCGGGCCATATCCTTTGTGTTCTCTTTGATGTACTTGTTCGTATATATGAGGATTACGGTTACACTGCACGCGAGGCGGCAGTCAAGATCGTGGAGAATAATCTGTGGGGACTGGACATCGACGAACGTGCTGCCCAACTGTCCTACTTTGCTGTTATGATGAAGGCACGGCAGTACGATCGGCGTTTCTTTACCAAAAAAGTGCAACCACATGTGTATTGCATTGAGGAAAGCAATGGAATATCTTTGGATGCTATTATCCATTTCGGTGATGCACTTTCTGAAGAAGAAAAAATAGAAGCTCGAAAAGGTTTGAGCGTTCTCTTATCAGAAATGCATGATGCCAAAGAACGTGGAAGTTTAATACAGACATCTAAACTCAATTGGGATCAACTGAGAAGGTATTTTGCACCTGTTGAAGGAGCTCAACTTCATCTTGATTTGTTTGGAAGCATCGATTCTGAAGAGAGACTGCTTAATATTATAAATGTTGCGGAAGCATTGTCACAAACATACGATGTTACAATAACAAATCCTCCGTATATGGTTCTCAGCAATGCCGAAGAATCACTGGTTAGTTTTGTCAAAGATAAATACGATGAGGGCAAAGCAGATCTTTTTGCAGCTTTTATTGTAAGGTGTAAAAAGTTTGCTCGAAAGAATAGATTTCAAGCGATGATTACTCAACATTCGTGGATGTATTTATCGAGTTTCGAGAAAATTAGACGTTCACTAATAAATCTTCAATTGGATTCGTTGCTGCATTTAGGAGCGCATGCTTTTGAGGAAATAGGTGGTGAAGTTGTACAAACTGCGGCTTTTGTTCTAAGGTGTACTCCAAATAACAGATTTACATCTCAAGTTATCAGACTTGTCGAACAAGGCAGCGAGAAAGAAAAGCAAGAAAGTTATCTTCACAACAGGAATATCAATACAATCAAAGCAGAACGTTTTCTTGCTATTGAAGGAGCACCAATCGCATACCGAGCAACAGATGCTATTTTAAGTGTGTTTAATAGGGCAAAAAAGCTATCCGACATTGCAAATCCCCGCCAAGGATTGATTAGCGGTGATGTTAATCGCTTTGTGAGAAAGTGGTTCGAATGTGATTGCACAAAAACCAGCTTTACAAATGATAGGAGTAAAAAATGGTTTCCCTATAATAATGGCGGTGAATGTAGGCGTTGGTTTGGCAACAATGACGATGTAGTCAACTGGGAGAATGATGGATTTGAGATCCAGAATTTTCGAGATGAAAAAGGCAAACAGCGTTCAAGGCCTCAGAACCAACAGTATTACTTCCAAGAAGGAGGTACATGGACTGCTATATCGAGTGGTATGTTTTCTGTAAGGTTCTTTCCTCAAGGTTTCCTATTTTCCAATGCTGGAATGGGGATTTATGCAGGACATAATACTCTGCTGTATTTGATAGGTTTTTTGAATTCGAAATTGTCTCAACTTTATCTCCATTTGTTTAATGAAGGATTGAATTATAATCAGGGAGATATTGCAAAGCTACCGATTATCTATGAAAAGGCGAGAGCAGATAGAATTGTCGAAATTGTTCTAAAATGTGTTGACGTTGAAAAGGCTGAATGGGATTCCTTTGAAACGTCATGGGGATTTAAAGTGAATCCTCTTGTTTCAGCTGCTATGGCTATTAGGAGGTCAAACAATTCAGTTACAGTTGGAAAGGCTTTCTTGCAGTGGCAGGAGCTTGCGGAAAAACGATTTGAGGATCTTAAGACACTCGAGGAGGAGTTGAATACCATCTTTATTGAGATATATGGTTTGAGTAGAGATGTTACGCCGGAGGTTAAAGAACAAGATATTACAATTCGACGTGCTTCACTTGAACGCGACATTAAATGCCTTATATCTTATGCAGTTGGTTGTATGTTTGGTAGATATTCGCTTGACAATGCAGGCCTCGTTTATGCTGGAGGGGTATGGGATACATCAAAATATACATCCTATCCTGCAGATAAAGATGCTATCATTCCAATTTGCGATGATGAGTATTTTGAAGATGACATTGTAGGACGTTTCGTAAAGTTTATTGAGGTGGTTTTTGGCAAAGAGACAGTAGAGGAAAACCTCCGTTTCATTGCTGACGTTATCGGAGGAAAGGGATCATCACGGGAGGTGATTCGTAGTTATTTTATAAATGATTTTTTTGCAGATCACGTTAGAATGTACCAGAAACGGCCAATTTATTGGTTGTTTGACAGTGGTAAGAAAAATGGCTTCAAGTGCTTGATCTATATACATCGTTATCAGCCAGATACCATTGCGCGTATACGAACAGACTATGTTCACGAACAGCAATCTCGGTATCGTACAGCGATTGCTGACATAGAACAGCGTATGGTTGGTGCACCATCTTCTGAACGGATAAAACTTTCAAAAGCAATGTCGAACTTGCAAGCTCAGTCAGAAGAAGTGCAAGGGTTCGAAGAAAAAATCCATCATTTGGCAGATCAAATGATAAGACTTGACCTTGACGATGGTGTTAGAGCTAACTATTCAATTCTTAAAGACGTACTACAAAGAATTTAAGGGAGGATATTTAAATGAAGGTTCATGTCATTCTTCAGCCGAGAAATACCGATGCCTATGCGGAGGCCGTGTATGATGGGAAAACAATCACTGTTCTTCCCGGAGGAAGGATCAGCGCTGATTTTGCCGCTCATATTCAGGGTGGACGCAAGGCAAAAAGTTTTCGTAACAACCCTGAGTTCGTTGATGCTGATAGGAACATTATTAAAGAATGCGTGTTTACAAGCCCTTCAACTGCTGCTCAATTTGTAACAGGAAGAAGTACTAATGGGTACGATGCTTGGAAGGTCGAGGCGAAGAAAAATCTCGGAAAGTATTTAGAGGAGCAAGGCTTAAGAACCAAATAAGGTAGGTGCCGACTATGGATTCCGAAAAAATCATACAGGACTTGAATCGACGGTTTGCGGCACCGCTGCCGGAGTTCTACAAGCGCCGGATTATTGTTTGGATCGACGAGGATCAGGAGTTCGTGGATAAGCTGGACGAGATCACGGTCAATGGGGCCAAGGTCGTCGCGCTCAATGGGACCAACAACTTCTATGTGAAGAAGCTGCTGGCCGTGGATGATCCCACCAGCAACTATCTGGTTTACCGTCCATTTGCCTATGAGTCCGACGAGGATAACTGGCTGTTGGATGTGGAGCTGTACGGAGAGGAATTCCGCGCCGATCTGGTCTCCATGTGGATGGACGAGATGGGCATCCCCCAGACGCCTGCGCTCCGGCGCGGCTTTAAACAGTACCGGAAGTTTTTCAACGCGCAGACCCGTCGGAACAAGGTGTCCGCACAACCGGTCACTCCGGCCACGCCTGCCCAACTGCAGATGGCCATCATGGCGGCGCTGGCAGGCCTGAAGGAAGCCAAGCCGAACGCCATCATCAAGGCCGTGCTGCAAGGCGGCCTCCAGAAGGACAGCAATGTTATCTATCAGGAGTTTGTGAACTACGGCATCGACGAGGCCTTCTGGCGCATGGTGGCGCAGGGCACCGGATATCAGGACATGGATTCTGACCTTGCACAGCTGGCCACACATATCCTGCTGACCGCTTCCACTCGGACGATGCGGCAGGAGTTCCTTGCGGGATTGCAGATGTTCATCTCCTCTGCGCATCAGGCGTATTGCTATGACTTTGTGTCCGACTGGATGCACAGTGAGGATTCCGGGGACATCTATGCCATCGCCGAGCATGTGGAGGGTGAGCTGAAGCTGCCGCAGCGGTTCATGAAGCTGCAGGTGGCCGATCTGGTGGAGACCGAGGTCTTCCCATGCGTCAATGAGGTCATCCTTGTGAAGCTGATGACCGAGATCAGCGACCACATCATCGATGTGGATACGATCACCCAGACCGTGGAGAAGCGTCGTACCTGCGTCTGGTACGACGATGTGAAGAACTACTATGAAGGCATTCTGCAGGTAGCGAAGATGCAGGCCTTCTTCAAGGAGCACTCCGCTGGGTTCCATACCGTGGAGCCCGCGAAGGTGTGGAAGGAATATACGACGGAATATTACATCATGGACACCTATTACCGGGAGTTCCATAAGACCTATTCCGAGAGCCTGAAGAATTACCACGAGGAGCTGTCTGACTTATTCACCCATGTGATGGAGAAGGCCGAGAGGCTCTATACCACGTGGTTCCTCGGCCAGCTGGGCAACAACTGGTCGGATGCCTGTGCGGACAATCTGCGCGAGTATGGCCGGGTGCTGGAAGTTCCGCAGCAGACGGATTTCTATCGCCAGAAAGTGGCGGCTTCCGACAGCAAGGTATACGTGATCATATCCGACGCTTTGCGGTACGAAGTGGCGGCTACCCTCGCGGAGCAGTTGCAGCGGGAAACGCAGGCTAAAGTGGATCTGAAGTCCATGCAGGCGGTGTTCCCGACCATTACGAAGTTTGGTATGGCCGCGCTGCTGCCGCACAAAGCACTTTCCGTTGAACTTAAGACCGGTAAAACGGATCGGCTGGCAGTGCTGGCGGACGGACAATCTACGGAAGCCAACAATCGTGATAAGCTCCTGAAGGCAGCAGACAAGGCCAGTGTAGCCCTTAAGTACAAGGATATCATTGGTATGAAGCGTGCTGACCGACAGGCACTCATCAAGGGCATGAACGTGGTTTACATCTATCACGATACCATCGATGAGGCCGGTCATCTGGAAAGCTCCATCTTCAGCGCCTGTGATACGGCGATTGAAGAGATCAAGAATATGGTCCGCATCATCGCCAATGAATGGGGCGGCGCAAATATCCTGATCACGGCTGACCATGGCTTCCTATATACCTATAGTCCACTCAAAGAGGATGATAAAGTAGACAAAACCGGGTTTATTGACAGGATCGTGGAATACGGCAGGCGGTTTGCCATCATGATGAAGGATTCCGATCCGGATTATCTGCAGAGGGTAAAGTTCCTTGAGGGCAATACCGAATACAGCGGGTTTGCACCGAGAGAGAACATTCGCATCAAGATGACCGGAGCCGGATTGAACTTCGTGCACGGTGGCATCAGCCTGCAGGAAATGGTTGTGCCGGTGATCGAGTACCACTTCCTGCGGAATCAGTCAAAAGAATATAAGAAGAACAAGAGCAAGTACGACACGAAGCCTGTGGAAATTAGTCTGCTCTCTGCCAACCGAAAGATCAGCAACATGATTTTCTCCCTGAACTTCTATCAGAAGGACGCCGTGGGTGGAAACCGGGAGGCAGCGACCTATCAGCTTTACTTCACAGACAGCAGTGGAAAGACCATCAGCGATGTCCAGAAGATCATTGCGGACAAGACCAGCGACAACGGTCAGGAGCGCACCTTCCGGTGTAGCTTCAATCTGAAATCGCTGAAGTACAGCAATACGGAAACCTACTACCTCGTCATCGCTGATGAGAACGGACTGCAGGTGCAGCGCGAGGAATTCCAGATCGATATTGCATTTGCGGTGGATGAGTTCGACTTCTTCGGTTAAGGAGGAACGTCATGGATCAGCATACAGAGGGTACAATGGATACCCGTGAAATCATCAAGGGCAAGCTCCGCGAGTGTTTCGACGGGAAAATTGTCCGGAAAGACCTCACCAAGAAAATCAAGGAAGGGGCCAATGTACCCGTCTACGTCCTTGAGTTCCTTCTGGGGCAGTATTGCAGCTCCGATGATGAAGAAGTCATCGAAAAGGGCGTCGAGAACGTGAAGCGGATTCTGGCGGACAACTTTGTGCGTCCGGATGAAGCCCAGAAGATTCTCTCCGTGCTCCGTGCCCGTGGCAGTTATACCGTTATCGACAAGATCACAGTCAGCCTGAATATCAAGCGCGATATCTATGAGGCCGAGTTCTCCAATCTCGGTCTGAAAACCGTGCCCATCGCCGACGAGTACCCGGAGAAGTTTGACCGGCTTCTCTGCGGCGGTATCTGGTGCATCGTGCAGCTGGATTACGAGTTTATCGAAGAGGACAAAAAGAACGGCAATCCGGTACAGATCCGGAAGCTGACGCCGATCCAGATGCCTCATGTGGACATCAATGAACTGAAGCATGGTCGGAAGGCGTTCACCAAGGAAGAATGGATGGATGTCCTGCTGCGCTCTATCGGCATGGAGCCAGACACCCTGACTGAGCGCGAGAAGTGGCTTCTGCTGGCGCGTATGATCCCGCTGGTAGAGAACAACTTCAACCTTTGTGAACTCGGTCCCCGGAGTACCGGCAAGAGCCATCTGTACAAAGAAATCTCGCCCAACAGCATTCTGGTCTCCGGCGGCCAGACGACCGTGGCTAACCTGTTCTACAACATGGGACGGAAGACCGTCGGCCTCGTCGGCCTGTGGGACTGCGTGGCCTTCGACGAAGTGGCGGGCATCAACTTCAAGGATAAAGACGGCATCCAGATCATGAAGGACTATATGGCCTCCGGCTCCTTTGCCCGTGGCAAGGAGGAAAAGGCCGCCAGCGCCTCGATGGTGTTTGTCGGCAACATCAACCAGAGCGTGGACGTCCTGCTGAAGACCAGCAGCCTGTTTGATCCCTTCCCGCCCGAGATGGGTACCGATACGGCCTTCCTCGACCGTATGCATTGCTATATCCCCGGCTGGGAGATTCCGAAGTTCCGTCCGGAGCACTTCACCGATGACTACGGCTTCATCACGGACTATCTGGCCGAGTTTATCCGTGAGCTGCGGAAGGAGCAGTATGGTGATGCGCTGGATCACTATTTCCATCTGGGTAAGAGCCTGAATCAGCGTGACACTATTGCGGTCCGGAAGATGGTCGGTGGCTTCATCAAACTGCTGTACCCGGATGGCGAATACACAAAAGAACAGCTGGAGGAAGTCCTCAAGCTGGCACTGGAGATGCGTCGCCGTGTTAAAGAGCAGCTGAAGAAGCTGGGCGGCATGGAGTTCTACGACGTCAACTTCTCCTACATAGATAACGAGACCTTCGAGGAGCACTATGTCTCCGTGCCCGAGCAGGGCGGCGGCAAGCTGATCCCGGAGGGCCTTTGCAATCCCGGTCAGGTGTACACCGTCGGGCAGGGCAAGTCCGGTATGATCGGTGTCTTCCGTCTGGAGAGCCAGATGCTCCCCGGCAACGGGAAATTCGAGCGGACCGGCATTGGCACAGACCGCGATGCCCGTGAATCCTCAAACACCGCCTTCAACTTCCTGAAGGCCAACGGAAACAGGATCAGCGGATCCATCAGCACCACCACGAAAGACTATATCGTCAACTATCAGGATCTGCAGGGTATCGGGATGACCGGTAAGTTGGCACTTCCGACGTTGATCGCTCTGTGCTCCATCGCGCTAAGCAAGCCTACCCTAAGTTCGATGGCGGTGCTCGGTGAGATCAGCATCAGCGGAACGATGATCAAAGTGGATGAGCTGGCCAATGCTCTGCAGGTTTGCCTCGACAGCGGAGCAAAGAAGGTGCTCCTGCCGATCACCTCGGCGGCTGATCTTGGCACCGTTCCGGCAGACCTGATTGGATGCTTCAACCTCATCTTCTACAGCAGCGCGGAAGATGCAGTATTTAAAGCGCTGGGCGTAGAGTAAAGGAAGGAGAGCTGACATGGCACAGTTTGACGTAAACAGCACATCGGTTGAAAACATCATCAGCTCGATCAAGGCCGGTGAAATCGCTATCCCGGAGATCCAGCGTCCCTTCGTATGGGACGGCTCCAAGGTCCGTGACCTGATGGATTCTCTCTATAAAGGGTTCCCGGTTGGGTACATCATCGTATGGAAGAATCCGGATGTCCGTCTGAAGGATGGGAGAATTTCATCTGGTAAGAAAATCCTGATTGATGGCCAGCAGCGCATCACAGCAATTCAGGCTGCCGTCGTAGGCCAGCAGGTAGTGGATTCCACTTACAAAAAGAAGCGGATCACCATAGCCTTCAATCCGATTGATGAGGTTTTTGAAGTCTGCAACCCTGCCATCGAGAAGGACGTGAAGTGGATTCCAGATATTGCACAGGTCTTTGATGTCAGCTTTAATGCATGGGAGTTTGTGAACAACTACTGCCAGATTAACGGCCTTGACGGCCAGCAGCCAGAGATCAATAAGACACTCATGAAACTGATGTCCATCAAGGGCATCAATCTCGGCGTCACAGAGTTGTCTCAGGCACTGACCATAGATGAGGTTACGGATATTTTCATCCGAATCAATTCTCAGGGCGTTGTGCTGTCACAGGCGGATTTCGCAATGTCCAAGATTTCATCCGATGATAAATATGGCGGCAACGAAATTCGGAAGATGATCGACTACTTCTGCCACTTCATGCAGAGGCCTTCGGATTATGAGCAGATCATCAGCAACGACGCTGACTTCGCCAAGTCCGATGCCCTGAACAAGATCAAATGGATCGTACAGGAGCAGGAGGACATCTACGTACCAAACTATGCCGATGTGCTCCGCGTCTCCTTCACACATAAATTCAAGAGAGGCAAGATTGCCGATCTGGTCAGCCTGCTCTCTGGACGTAATTTTGAAACCAGAGAGAATCTGGAAAGCATCGCGCAAGATTCCTTCCAGCAGCTGCGGGAGGGTGTTGAGGCCTTTGTAAGCGAGACCAACTTCAAACGGTATCTGATGATCGTCCGCTCGACCGGTATTATCGACTCCTCATTGGTGCGTTCCCAGAACGTGCTGAACTTCGGTTATATTCTGTATCTGTCCCTGAAGGACATGAAGGTCGATTCTGCTGTAATCGAAACACTGGTCCGGAAGTGGATCGTTCTTTCCATCCTGACGGGCCGTTATTCCGGTTCCGCAGAATCTGCCATCGACTATGATATCAAGCGCTTTACGGAGCAAGATCCGGTGCAGTTCTTGAAGAACACCGAAGCTGGTGAGCTGTCCGACGCTTTCTGGGATACCGTTCTGGTGCAACGGCTTGACACTTCCGTTTCCAGTAGCCCGTACTTCTTGACCTTCCTAATGGCACAGGTCAAGAGAGGCGCACGCGGTTTCCTGTCCAGCCAGATCGACGTGCAGTCCCTGATCGAACAGCGCGGAGATATTCACCACATCTTTCCGAAGAAGTACCTGCAGAAAAACGGTGTCAACAACCGGAAGGACTACAACCAGATTGCAAACTACGTGTACACGCAGTCCGAAATCAACATCAAGATCAAAGATGACGCTCCTTGCGAGTACATGGCCAATATGAGGAAGCAGGTCGCTGGTGAAGGCAGCTTTTATGGCAGTATTACCACTATGGAAGACCTCGAAGCCAATCTGGCTGAGAACTGCATACCGGTGGAGTTCATGGAGATGGACATTTTCGACTACGCACTGTTCTTGGATACTCGTCGAACGATGATGGCACAGTACATCCGGGATTACTACAAGGGTTTGGATTAAGCTATGGAGAAGAAAACGATAGAGAATGGCTGGTCTATGCTAATGAAGTTTGGGGCAGAGGAAAATCTGAAGAAGCTTCAAAAGGGCCAGCTCTACATGAAAAATCTCCAATACTATGTTGATCTTGAAAAAACAACGGACGATGAAGATGTTGGAGACAAATATGATGGGCAAATGGTGCTACAAGACGTAAAGATCACCATGTACGATTATGAAACTGGTGCTTATGTAGCTCAAATGGACGCACCAATCGCATCTATGAATTTAGGGTATCTGCAGTGCCCTGTCTTTTGCATGTTTATGTTTGATTACCGGAACCATGTTGAGGAGGAATTGACCGGAGATATAGCCAAGGTTCGTTATCAATTCACAGAAGAACAATTATCACGACTCCCGAATTTTGGAAGTCATGTCCTTTTGATAAAGGATGGTAATGAGTTTGTTGAACGTGTAAAGAATGGGCTGTTGAATGCAGGATATGGATATACAAGAGATTTTGTTCAGTATCACGATGGAAATATCCTTCAGCACATGCAGGAAGTCGCAAAGGATGATATGCGTATAGCGTTTTGGAAGAGACAGAAGTATGCATATCAGCAAGAATACCGTATTCTTGCTCATGTTCAAGTTGAGGACCACCTGTGTGTTGATATTGGCGACCTCAGTGATATAACTCAGTTGGTACCGACCTCCGATCTTCTAAAGACTTATATCGAGGTCAGCTTCAAAGTACAACTTGAGGAGTAGTCAAAAAATGGTGGGCAAGTATAAAGTCATCACCCTTTGCGGCAGTACCCGCTTCAAGGATGCCTTCATGGAGGCGCAGAAACGCCTGACGCTGAAGGGCAACATCGTCATCAGCGTGGGACTCTTCGGTCACTCCGGCGATGATGAGGTCTGGACTGAAGGCACTAAGGAAATGCTGGATGATATGCATAAGCGGAAGATCGACATGGCGGATGAGATCTTCGTGATCAACGTCGGTGGTTATATTGGGTCCAGCACCCGATCCGAGATTGAGTATGCGACCGCAACTGGAAAGACTGTGAACTATTTGGAGCCTTTGTCATGAATCAGAACAATGCGGAGAACACAGAATGGTCCTCCCTTAGCTATGAGGAGAAGAACCGGTTGCTGTTTCTCCGACAGAAGAAAACGCTCGATATGTTTTTGGAACGCGGTGCTATTTCGCGGGCACAGCACGATAAGAGCCTCCATGACCTGATCGAGAAGATGGGCATGGCAGCAGAGGGTAATGAAGATGAAAAACGATCTATATGAACTGACCAGAACGCGGCGCTCTGTTCGCCGCTACGGGAGTGAGCATATCGACGACGAGATCATCAGCGAGATCATGAAGGTTGCACTGACTGCGCCGACATCCTTCGGGCATAAGCCGGTAGAATACGTTGTTGTACGCGACAAGGATATGATCCGGAAGATCGGAGCCTGTAAACAGATGGGCGGCTCCCAGATTAACGGAGCGGATGCCGTGATCGTTGTCATGGTCAAGACGGCGGACAAGCGTCAGGCAGAATTCTGGATTGAGGATGGAGCTATCGCGTCGGCTTACATTCTTCTTGCAGTAGAGCAGTATGGCCTTGGAGCCTGCTGGGTCCACATAAGGAATCGTATGGGACAGCGGGGAACCTCCGACCAGGAGATCAGATCGCTGCTCGGTGTGCCGGATGGCTATACGGTGCTGAATCTTGTCGCCATTGGTGAGAAGGGCGAAACGAAGAAGGCTTACACCGATGTTGACCTGCACACCGAGAACGTACATTACGAGAAATACTGATCGAGGAGACCTATCATGCAGCACGAATGTCGAATAACCGTACTGGAAACGAAGTGCTTTCCGGACCTTCAGGAGCAGTATCTGGCCGATCCCAAATCCGGACCTTGCCCGTTCTTCAAAACGGGTGATACATTCCTGCTTAAACGCACGCCTCAGCAGGATGATTTCTACCATCTGATGAACGGCAAGTTCTGCAGTGAGGCGTGGGACGCCGTCAGCAGGTATGTGTACACAGCATTACAGGGCGGTTCCATCATGAAGGGCTGGACCAACGACGACCGTATGATGATTGCCTGCTGCAACGACGGCACGAGGCCGGTCATCTTCAAGATCGAGCGCATTGACATCCCTGAGAATGACGAGGAACGAGAGTGGCTGGCAAAGCAGGACTTCAGGAATACAGCCGAGGATGCCTATACGGGCTAACGCAAATCGGGTACAAGAGGGACAATATGGCACGACAGAGCATTTTTGACATGAAGGTTTCAAAAATCTATCCGCTGTTGCTTCAGAAAGTGGAGCGTAAAGGCCGGGCAAAGGAAGAACTGGATGCTGCCATCAAATGGCTGACCGGATACGATATGAATCAGGTCGATCAGGAAATGACTTACGGAGACTTTTTCGAGCAGGCACCTGCTATGAATCCGAGGGCAGAACTGATCAAAGGAAAAGTATGCGGAGTGCAGGTGGAGACCATCGAAGATCCCTTGATGCAGAAGGTTCGCTGGCTGGACAAGTTGGTGGACGAGCTGGCAAAGGGCAGGCCGTTGGAAAAGGTGCTGCGATGAATAATGGGAAACGATATGAATATGACGCGATTCTTCATGAGCTGGATGAAAACGGCGGTGCTTACGTGCCCTTTCCATGGAATATACGGGAAGAATTCGGCAAGGGCCGCGTGAAGGTTCATGCGCTGTTTGACGGCATCCAATATGACGGAAGCATTGTCAACATGGGAGTGAAGAATCCGGACGGTTCTGTCTGCTTTATTATCGGCGTGCTGAAAGCGATCCGGAACAAACTGAAGAAGCAGGATGGCGACACGATCCATGTGGTGATCGAGGTGGAGGAATAAAAATATGTGGAAATGCCCGAAATGCGGTCGGAGTTTCAGCCGTGAAGGACAGGGTCATTACTGCGGCAAGATCGAAACGATAGATCAGTATATTGAAGAACAGGATGAAAGCGTCAGGGCGTACCTGAATGAGGTCCGCAAGATCATCCGCAGCGCCATTCCAGAAGCACAGGAGAAGATCTCGTGGAGTATGCCCACATACTGGAAGGGACAGAACCTCATTCACTTCGCGGCGTCGAAAAAGCATCTGGGACTTTACCCGGGCGGAGAGCAACCACGGTTTTTGCTGAGAAACTGGCGAATTATGATGTGAGTAAGGGAACGATCCGGTTACCATATACCCAACCGCTGCCGAAAGATCTGATTGCGGAGATTGCGACGTGGTGCTATGGGCAGTATGCAAAATGAATGGGACCTTTTAACGTTTCCATCTGTTGGAACGGAACAGGGAATTGATCCGAAGACTCGGAATCTCGGAGGTACAGGGGCATGATGACGATCATGGTTCGACTTACACACCAGAGAAATAAAGGAGAATGGCATGGGCTACTGTACCTGGGCCGGAATGAATGAGGCCAATCAGATTTATCATGATACGGAATGGGGAATACCGGTCCATGATGACCGGCAGATGTTTGAGCATCTGACTCTGGAATGCCTTCAGTGCGGACTTTCCTGGGATCTGATGCTGAAGAAGAGGGAGATCTTCCGCGAATGCTTTTGCAATTTCGAGTATGACCGCATTGCTACATTTGGTGATGAGGATGTAG
Source organism: Lachnospiraceae bacterium (assembly GCA_017514845.1). Taxonomy (GTDB): domain Bacteria; phylum Bacillota; class Clostridia; order Lachnospirales; family Lachnospiraceae; genus Chordicoccus. Next base: position 1,255 of record JAFWIM010000181.1, on the reverse strand, counting down.
AACGTATCCTGAATACAGAAGGCATGATCCGTTCACCCCGCAAGGTACAGGCTGTTATCAATAACGCCCGGTGCTATCAGAAAGTGCGGGAGGAGTTCGGAAGCTTCTGTGATTACATCTGGGGATACTCCGGGGGAAAGACGATACTCTATCAGGGACATGATAAGGGGCCTATCCCGGTGAGCAACGGATTATCCGACAGAATCAGTAAGGATCTCAAGAAGCGTGGCTTCAAATACGTGGGTGCTGTCACGATTTATTCTCACCTGCAGGCCTGCGGCATCATCTGCGACCATGATCCGGAATGCCCCTGCTATCAGAAGATTGTTGCTTCGCATCCAACTGTACGGAAACGCAGGGACAAGGAGGTGCGTTGATTATGAAAGTTTTGATTTTTAATGGAAGTCCCCGCCCCAAGGGAAATACTAAACAGATGATCCAGGCTTTCTGTGAAGGGCTGGAGACGGCAGGGCACGAGTATGGCGTATATGAGGTCTGCAAGATGAATATCCACGGATGCCTTGCCTGCGAATACTGCCACACAAAAGGAAATGGGCAGTGTGTTCAGAAGGATGACATGCAGTTTGTCTACCATGAGCTTCAGGAGGCAGAGATGCTCGTGATCGCGTCTCCAATCTATTATCACGGCCTTTCCGGACAGCTGAAATGTACCATTGACCGCTTTTACGCAGCTGCATACCCAAATAAACCGGAGAAGCTGAAGAAGGTGGCCATGTTCTTGAGTTCCGGTGATCCGGACATGTATGACGGGGCGCTGTTTTCATATAAAGGAGATTTTCTGGATTATCTGCAACTGGAAGACATGGGAGTTTTCACTACGCATGGCTATGATCCCGGTGTGCCGGAGGAAAAGCTGGAGGAACTTCGCAGGTTTGGGGCGAGTCTGAAATAGCAGAGGATGTCGGGACAAATGTCGGTATAAATGTCGGGACAAATCTGTTTGCAAAGAAATTTCTTGATTGTATCACGGAGGAAATGGGGCGGTCATTTTGGAATACAGGAAGACAATCACATTGAAGGACGGCAGGACATGCATCCTGCGCAACGGGACGGAAAAGGATGGGAAGGCTGTCCTGGACAATTTCATTCTGACACACGAGCAGACGGACAATCTACTTTCCTATGCGGATGAATCGGATATCACTGTGGAGCAGGAGGCTCAGTTCCTGAAGAGCAAGACAGAAAGCGCCATGGAGATAGAGATACTAGCGGAAGTGGAGGGTATTGTTGCCGG
>JAFWIM010000180.1 GCA_017514845.1 Lachnospiraceae bacterium | reverse complement strand
TATCTTGCTATGGCAAGAGTTGCTTTCCGTGAAGGCTATCCGGAAGTCGGTCTGTACTATGAGAAGGCTGCATTCGAAGAAGCAGAGCATGCTGCTAAATTTGCAGAACTTCTCGGCGAAGTCGTGACAGACAGCACAAAGAAGAACCTCCAGCTTCGTGTTGACGCCGAGAACGGCGCGACAGCAGGCAAGACAGATCTGGCTAAGAGAGCGAAAGCCCTCAATCTCGACGCGATCCATGACACAGTTCATGAGATGGCACGCGACGAGGCAAGACACGGCAAAGCATTCAAGGGCCTTCTGGACAGATACTTTGGATAATGATACATTATCGGAACCGTTTCGCGAACCCGATAATCATACCGACCTTGAAAATGTCGCAGGCGGTACAGATTTAAGCCCCGCAGTAATAATGTATGCCAAGCAGCTTATAGCGCAGTTCAAGAGCCAGGGATATACTCGGGAGCAACTGATCGAAGAACTTAAGAACAGAGGCATCAGCGAGGAATATTGGCCAATGATTCTTGAATACTGGGATAGCCTGTCATAATCGACTTGACCAGAGACTCAAGGTTATAAGTCGAAAAGGAAAAAACAGTATAAGATAAGTCATTCCGGAGAAGCGGGAGTAATCCTGCTTCTCTTTTTTTGCAGCACAAATCCGGTTGTAGCAGAAGTTTTTTGACTTATTCAGTTTAATATCCCAGGCACAGATCGATGGCTGCATGGCAGTGCCGCAGCTTCAGTTTGGCGAAAAATGTATCATATGTGTGCGAGTCGGCGTTCAGATATGATATAATCATCTGATAGGGGTCACGGAGTACACTGTGGTCCGTGCTCTACCACAAGATTTCCAGCAATAGACCTTGGAGGTGTTACTATGAGATGTCCTAATTGCTCTGAGGAGATCCCGGGCGATGCGAAATTCTGTCCGTTTTGCGGATACGGCTTCCAGGCTGTGCCGTCCGAACCGATAAACAATCCTCCTGAACCGGAGTATACACTGCCCGAATGGGAAAACAATCCGACTGAATCGGCATCTGATCTGCCTGAATGGAAAACTGTTCAGCCTGAGTCGGAACATATTCTGCCGGAATCGGATAGCGGTGTATATCTGCCACCGCCGAATGGGCAGAAGAGAAAAAAGAAGAAAAAAGATGAAGGACAGGGGAGTAAGCTTTCGATTGTGATCATCGCTGTGTCCCTGCTTATCATTGCCGCGTCAATTATCCTGATACTGAGGTCCGGCTTTGTGAAGATCGGTTTTGACAATCTGGGATCAGGCGACAGTGCGCAGGTGACGTCGTCCGCACCGACAGCCGAGAATTCCGGCAATGATGCCGAGGCAAAAGCCCAGGCGGCAGAGAACATTGAAGACGCAGGAGATGACCGGACGGAAGTGCCGGAGGCGACAGCAACGCCGCTTCCGACAGCAACGCCGCTTCCGACAGCAACGCCGCTTCCGACAGCGACCCCGATTCCGACAGCAACCCCGCTTCCGACAGCGACCCCGATTCCACCGGAACCGCAGGTCGTTATACCGGAGGTCATCACGATCTACGATGGTATACAGGCCAATGCCGCGGACTTCCTTTTCCCGGAGAGCAGCAGTGAATATCTGACAACAGCGCGCATGAACCAGGTCCTGGAATCCAGCGATGCCAATATGATGCACAAGCTGTCACAGCTGGCAATCAATGAGCTTCTGGCGAGATACGGATTCCCGTTCACGAGCTCCTCGCAGACTGCGCAGGATGCCAGAGACCAGTTTGAAGATAAAGGATGGTATCAGAGCGTCCGCCGTGTCTGCCCGTCCAATCAGTGGGATGTGCTCAGGGCCAATTACTTTAACAGCTATGAGAGAGCAAACTTTGATGCTCTGAACCAGTGGCAGAAAGACCACGGGGTCTATTATTAATCTCTGATAGAGAATTCTCGCAACGTAAGTCTGTGATGAATGCACAAAGTGAAACTATAGGTATCTGACAGAGGGGTAGGATAAATGAATTTAATTATTGCTGCCGGTACGGATAAAGGTCTGCAGAGGCAGATCAACGAGGACAGCCTTCTGGCAAGACAGCTTCGGATCGAAGGACATCATGTTGCCGTCGCTATTGTCAGTGACGGTATGGGTGGAGAAGTGCGGGGAGATATAGCGAGCGCTTCGGTCGTGAAATCATTTGAAAACTGGATTGACAGTCAGCTGCCCATTCTTATCCGGGAGAATGCGACGAGAGACAGACTGCGAATCAGCTGGAAGCGCTGGCTTGATTATGTAAATGAAAAGCTGAACACGTACGGGCGAATGCGAGGAGTGACGGTGGGCGCAACAGCAACGGTGATTCTTATCATCGATGATGTGTATTTTATCATGAATGTCGGTGACAGCCGCATCTATCGCATAACAGCCGATCAGGCCAGACAGATAACGGAAGACCAGACGATGACCGCTCTGGCAGTTCGAAGAGGAGATATGACGGAGCTTGAGGCAGAACATGATGACCGTCAGGGAATCCTTGCACAGGCTGTCGGCATGAATGAATCATGTATCCAGGACCTGTATGCGGGCAGGATCGTCGGGGACACAGTTTTTCTTTTGTGCTCAGATGGTTTCAGGCATAAAGTGACGACACAGGAAATTGAGGATGCGTTCAGGCCTAATCAGTTTCTTAACAAAATGCAGATGAAAAAACAGATTGAAAATCTGATCAATCTGAACAGAAGCCGGGGAGAGACGGACAACATCACTGCAGTATTGATCAAAGCGTATTGAGGATCTTGGAAATGTTGGAGATCGGTTCAGTTATACTAAATAAATATAGAATCGTACATGAAATCGGTTCGGGAGGCATGGGCAGTATTTATCAGGCTCAGGATCAGAGCGGAAATATGTACTGTCTGAAAGAAGCCAAAAGTGATACGGATTCTATTGAATCTTTAAAGGAAGAAGCCGGCATTTTATCCCAGATCAATCACTGGGGAGTGCCCCGGTTCTACGAGGCCTTTGAGTGGAACGGTCACTTCATACTTGTGATGGAGCTGATCCAGGGAATAACGCTGGAAGACCTGCTTGAAAAGCAGGGAGTTTGCAGGGAATCGGATGCTGTCGGATGGGCAAGGCAGATGTGTGAGATCCTGTCATATCTGCATACCCGGCGAAAGGCGATCATACACAGAGATATTAAGCCGTCCAATATCATACTGCGACAGGACGGAAGGATCGCTCTCATAGATTTCGGAATTGCAAGGGAGTTCAAAACCGGAAAATTGCAGGATACCCGCGGCCTCGGGACAAAGGGATACGCTGCGCCTGAACAGTATGGCGGAATGGGTCAGACAGATGCCAGAACCGATATATATTCGTCCGGCGCGACTCTGTTCTATGTTCTCAGCGGGAAAAATCCTATGGATGTACAGCAGGAATTTCCGATGGTACGGAAAATTAACCCGAATATTTCCGTAGGGATGGAAAATATTATTGTCAAGTGCACAAGGACAAAACCGGGGGAACGCTTTCAAAGCGCTGCTGAGTTCGCGGCTGCATTAGACGGATTGAGTCAATTTGAATCATCCGGATTAATATTAGCACTGCTCAGCGCTGTAATCGCGGTGATCGGCGCCGGCCTGGTATTGTATGAAACAATTTCCGGCATGCCTGAGATCTGGGTATTTATCTTCGGCGGTCTTCTGGTCGCGACAGGTGTCGCCATATTTATTTTGAAGGGAAGCGTGCCGGTAATCACCGCGCGTGTACCGGCGAGCTCGACAGCACAGGGCGCTTTCCTGCAGAGACGCGATGATTTCGGATCGGGAAAAATGTCAGGAAAAAGCAGCGGCAGTGTCAGGGAAAGTGACCTGCACGGAGTTGTCGTCGAGGACAGTATCTGGTTCCTTGCATCGGACGATTGGATTTCGGTTCTGGGACCACAATAAAAGTTATTTGCTAATGAGGGGGAAGCTACAATGACAGAGGATACACAAGGAAGTTATTGTCCATACTGCGGTGCCTGGAATTCTGTTACTGATGGGAAATGCGCGTCCTGCGGAGCGGATTTGCAGCATTCTTCAGAGGAAGTGTACAGCGGTGATACATGGCGCATTGTACAGGACGATATTGTAATTGTGCCTGAGCGGCCGGTCGTCACAGAGAAGATCGAGCAGGCACCTCCACGCTCAAAGCTGCTCGTGCGCGCTCTCCTTTTTGTCTGCTGCTTTCTTGTTGTCGCAGCTGCTGTAGGCCTTATCAGAGCAAGTGGAGGGAAATCTCCCAAACCGCCGGTACAACCGGAAGCGTCTTCTGAAGAATCAGAGATGTCTGAAGCTGTCGAGGCATCTGAAAATTCAGTGATGCACGAATCCGCGGTATCTGAAACCACAGTGAAGACTGAAACTGTAGTATCTGAAACTACAGCAACGACTGAGACTGCCGCAACAACCGAGAACGCTGAGCCTTTAGTGGGGAGCGGGACTAACGATCACTATTATACGGCTCCGGCAATTCGTCTGACGTCATTCGGAGGAGAGACGACCGGCAATGAGCTTGTCGTGCATTCCCATGTACATGATAACTATAATAATGAGTATGATGCCGGTCTTGGTGGAACGCGGAGCAACGTCGAGAATGTCACAGAGTACTTAATCGGGGATCAGTACAAGTACTTCAGCTTCCGCATCGTGTTAAATTATGAAAGGCGGACGGATAATCATCCGGATACATTCGTGCAGGTCTATGCTGACGGAGGTCTGATCTATAAGTCGCAGAAGGTCTGTAACGGATTCAAACCGGAAGATGTCACGTTAAAGATCTATGGTGTCGAAAAATTGAAAGTGGGAATCTGCGGGCAGGGCGATATCAGGGTCGTTGACCCGGTCCTCCACAATGATGAGGGATACGAACAGTACTCAACGATGGTGCCTTATCGTAATACCTCCGCTCTGGACCGTGTCCCGATTTCAGATCTGGAGTATTGGAACGGCTCCAGCGCCGAAGGCGGAATTGAATATATCACGACAACTATACGTGACAATGCAGGTAATACGTACGCTTCCGGTTATGCGGGAACTCATGAAAATCAGGATAACTGGGTTGAATATGATATCACAGACTGCGGCTACACTAAACTCTCCGGAACGATCATTATGAACGCGGAGCCTGAGGGCGCGGATGTGGTGACGCCGGTCGTTGCAATTTACGGTGGTTCAGGAATGAGGCAGCTCTACAAATCCGATCCTGTGGTGAAAGAATCAGGCATACAGCATTTTGAAGTGAGCCTTGAGGATCTGTCACAATTCAGGCTGCAGATCAGCGGAAAATATAATATCAGGATCGTAGACTGTTACCTGAGCAAGTAAATCGGTGCATCCGGGCAGCGAAAGCGCAAAAGGGAGGGGGACGAAAAGTGAAGTGTTGTAGTGCAGGACTCAGACTGACTGCGATGATCTGCATCTGGACCATGGTCTTCGCGACAGGATGCGGTGTCAGCAGGAATCAAAATGATGTCACAGAAAACGTACATGTCTCACAAGACAATGAGGCGGTGGATAGTGACAATAAGACGGCAGACAGTGACAATGAGACGGTGGACAGTGACAATGAGACGGCAGACAGTGACAATAAGACGGCAGACAGTGACAATGATGCCGATATTGTGACAGGGACGCAGGCGAACTCCGGAACAGATTCAGTCATCGTTCCGGAAGAGCAGGAATCTGCCCCGGCTCCTGTCCTGCAGGAAGACGAGCTGATTACAGACGAGGCTACTCTTCAGGCTGTGCTCGATATAGTGGAGAACAGCGCAGACCAGACCGTGATTGAGTATGCGGACTTTACGGCAGAAGAGTTTTTGGCTGAGGTGGCAGCAGTCTACCAGACAGCCCATGACAACGGATATACCTACGGTGATTCCCAGACGATGCCGCCATGCGAGGATGGCTTCATCAGCTGTGACCGACTGATTGCGCGGGCTCTATGGAATCTGGGGATGACCGATCAGCCTGCCAAGGGAATGAATGTAGGAAACGAAGCCCTGTATCTCACAACACACGGATTTGAACTTGTGACAGATCAGAGTCAGCTTAGCCCCGGCGATATTGTGATGCAGGATAACGGGGTGAGTGGAATTCCCAACTGGAGATGGCACACGTTCGTGCTTGTTTCCTATGACCCTGAGACCACAATGTGTGAGAAATATGACTGCGGTCATTTTACTCCGGAAGGCAAAGACAGAATTTCCTCGGAGCAGCCGTTTGTGTGTCCGCTTGCGGATTATGGCAGTCAGAGGAGGTTCGTCTGCGGTTTCCACTTAAAACAGAAGCCGGCGGAATAACTGTAATGGAAGAGGACTATAATATGGAAAATTCATCGTGGAACAATGCGAACCGGGAAGAGACAGACACATCAAATGCTTTCGCCGGCACAGCGAAATTTTGTCCGAATTGCGGCGAGAGAATACCGGAGGCAGCTTCCTTCTGCCCTTACTGCGGGTTCAAATTCGAAGGCATCCTGTCCGGCAATGAACCGGAACCGGAGGAGACGACCGTTTTAAAGGACCAGAGTTTTGATTCGTCTTATGAATCGGATTCTTCACTTCTGTCCGGTGGGACATCCCAGCATTTATATGAATATGAAGCAGACCGGTACGACAATAGCTTTGATAATCAGACGCAGACGCCGAAGAAGAAGTCTGTTATTCCGATCATAGCTATAGTCTCAGCGGCCGTCGCAGCACTTCTCCTGGGGTTTTTTGTGCTTGCGCCGCTCCTGACAATGAAGATAGAGCCTGATTCGTCGCAGACGAATACAGTAGAGACGATGCCGGCTGAATCGCCGGACGAAAGCAAGACAGAGACCGCGTCTGAGGAAACGTCAACAACAAGCGCTGCGGCAGCAGCAACTACTTCCGCGGCAGCAACAACTACTTCCGCGGAAACAACAACTGCTTCCGCAGCAGCAACAGCTGCTTCCGTGGCAACGCCGACACCGATTCCGACGGCAACGTCTACACCGATTCCGACGGCGACTCCGACAGAAGTACCTCCGCAGACGATCAGCCAGCCCAACATTATTGATGCATCGACCGGGCAGCCGATCTCAATCCCGAATGACACAGCAGAGTCCTTTGCGTACCCGGATTCCGGCAGCCGCGTGTGGTCCTACGGGGATGTGAACGGGATGACGGCAGGTCAGGTGCGCTACTGCATCAATGAGATATACGCAAAGCACGGCTATATCTTTCAGAATGAGAACTGGCTCAATTATTTTAAGCAGAAGACCTGGTATTCACCGACAGTGCCGAAGGCATCCTTCGGCGATCAGTATCTGAATGCCAATGAAGTTGCAAATGTCAAGCTGCTGAATCAGTATTACGCCGACAGAAAATTCCCGGATTATTAATCTCTGACGCAGAATTCTCGTGACGTAAATCTATGATGAATGCACAAAATGAACAAGGAGGTAGAACTATATGGCAGAGCGCATAATAGAGGCTGCTGATCTGTCGATCATCGAGAGAAATCTCCAGATCGTCGGCAGCAAACTGCAGGATCTCGAGGACAGTGTGGGCAGTGTGGACCACAAGGTCGTGGCTCTTAATAATGAGCTTGCCGCCCTCACCAGAGAATTCGAGGAGTATGTCATCTCTCAGGGAAGAGCCAACAGACTGGCGCAGGCCGAGACCCGCCTTGTTCAGTTCGACAATGAGCTCAACAAGAAATACGGACATTATGATGTGGTCCGCAGGTCTGCGACGGGTATTCTTCAGGCCGATGATCTGGGGCTGATCCGCCAGTCGACAATAAACACGATTTCAGAGGAGCTGATGGTCCAGACCCCCGGATATTGGCTTGCTCCCTGTCTGGTAGCACTTGCCGCATGGATCAACGACAAAAAGGATATTGCTGAGAGAGCGGTTCGGGAAGGCATTCGCAGGAATGATGAAAAAACGTCTCTGTTCTTTGCACTGGTCTGCAGAAGAGCGGACAGGGCAGGCAGCTGCCTCCAGTGGACGAAAAGATACCTGGACAATCAGGACGAGGAAGATCTCGACCGCAAGACAGTCATTATTCTGGACGCTTACGCCAGCGGCCTCATGGGTGCTGACACTGAGGGACTTATATCTAAGACCATCAATGAGTGGATGGACAATCTGATCAACAAACCCGGATTTGTCGAGCAGCAGACGGACCAGTGGTCAAAAGCCATCGTGAGCAAGAGAAAGGTCTATCAGTCGGGCTACACGTATCTCCCGAAATACAGTACCACATGGCGCCAGCTCGTCGATGTCATGGAGGGGGCTGAGCTTCACGGTACGATGCTCGATTATTTCATAAATATTTATCAGCAGGAGACTTCCACAGCTACTCTGAGGGAGCAGCTCGACGGAATCCTCGACAGCCTGGTCACCGACTTTGACGACGAGGAGCTGCCACTTCGAAGGAAGAGACATTATGAGCAGCTCGTCAAGGAGTTTGAAGGCGATGAGAAGCGGGCGAAGTCAGTCATGGATGCCGAGCAGCAGGTCTACGATACCCACAAGGATTTCACGCAGCTGCTCACAGATGCCGCTATGGATCCGGAGGGGTCCGGCGCAAGCTGTTCCACCCAGAAATTTGCAATTGCCCTGACCAAAGACTGGATCATCAGCGCATATAACGATGTTACAGCCAGGAATCGCATGAACATCCCCCAGTACATTGACATCACAATAGGGACATTTAACGACAAGACTGCGGATGGGCGAAATGAGCAGGAGCTTGAGGGAAAAATGATCGCCCAGCTCACGCAGGAACGGGACGCAAAGCTGGCTAAGTGCGTCATGTCCGGTTTTGATCAGCTCTGTCTGTACGGTGGAGGCGTGATCGGCGTTGTCGGTCTGCTCATGATGTTTACCGGCCATCTTTTCCTCGGAATTATAGCTGCGGTAGCAGGCATATTCTTTGTCGTGAAGCATTTCAGCAGCAAGAAGTCGATTGAGAGCGACCGTCAGCGCATCATACAGGACTATGATAATCTTTCGAAGAACAGCATTGAGATCCTGCGTGCCATGATGGCGGAGATCGTTGATTTCATTGCGGAGTTCAATCAGAAGGATGCCAAAGCTGCTCATGTAGTCGAATACCTTGAACAGATATCACCCGAGCAGTACGTGAGAAAGCTCTCCGGAACCCGTCGTCATGTAAGGACAAATGTCTGATGGAGGTGCGGCATGGATATGAATTTTAACAGTGACAAAGTGTACTGCACAAAGTGCGGGACGGCAAATAAAGCAGGGTATCGATTCTGCGTAAAGTGCGGCACGAAACTCATGACACCTGTTGCGAGATCGCAGGCGGAGGAAGTGCAGGACATTCCGCAGGCTGAGCCTGCGAAGGTTGAACCGGTCAAGGCAGAGCCGACCTTCAGCGCGTTCGAGCAGGATGTCCCGGTGACGGAGCCGGTCAAGGCCGAGCCGGAACAGCCGAAGGCCGAGCCGGAGCCGACCTTCAGCGCGTTCGAACAGGCTGCTCCGTTGGCGGAGCCGGTCAAGGCCGAGCCGGAACAGCCGAAGGCCGAGCCGGAGCCGACCTTCAGCGCGTTCGAACAGGCTGCTCCGTTGGCGGAGCCCGCAAAGGTTGAGCCGGAACAGCCAAAGACCGAGCCGGAGCCAATCTTCAGCGCATTCGAAGCGGAACCGAACAGTGAGTATTCGGGTTTTGCCCGCTCAGGATTTGCGGGGACGACGACTCCGACTGCGGCGGCGGGAGCATTTGCAACCGCAGTGGAAGCAGTCAAAAACAACAAGCAGATCGATGTCAGCGACGCGGAGACAGTGATGAGCCTGCTCGAGCAGGGCGAGTCGTCCGCACTGGCAAAGGGGCTTCCGGCATGGGATATCGTCCCGCCGCAGGTAGTGGTCAGGAGGAAACACAGAGTATGATACGAACACCATCGACGTATTCGGACTGGATAAGTCTATTTGATATGCTTAAGAATCATGACAGCGATGAGGACGTCGTCGCCGCCATGGAGCGGGGGACGATCCCGTGGCAGTCGGGTGTCGCGGAGCGCTTTACGGCCAAGATGATCGAGGCGGTCAATAAGAGGCTTGACGACGCGAGCGACAGGTTCAAAAGAAATATGGCCCACGCAAACGGTGAGAGCGGGCTGCTTCAGACTTTGAACGCCATGAGAAAGAGCTGGCTCTCATGAAGAGAGTCGTCAGTGTGAACGCGATCCCTTCGGATATCCGTGGAAAATATATTTCTATGGTCACGAAATATGCGGATGACGCTCAGAAGTCTCTGGAGGATTCCGCCAAGTCTGACAGGACCGGGAAACTCCGCTTCCTGATCAGGAACCATCCGGTCAACAGAATTTAAAGAGGGGCAGCCATGAGTGATACAGCTGAGAGCAGAAAGCTCCTGTTTCAATATTCCAAAGCCCGTATTCCATTTGTCGTCGTGAATACGATAGAGAAGGACCGGGCACTTGAGGTCCTTAAGAGTGTCTCGGACGAGCTGCAGCTGCCGTTCTGCGTGAGCTCGCTGTCCAAGGGCATCTACGACCTCGCAAGCAACCGGACGATCGAGGATGATCCGACCTTCTACGGCGCGATCGCCTACATGTCCGACCAGATGCGCCGCAGGTCAAACATGACGATGATACTGACGGAAATTCCGGATATCAGCGGCGACAATGCGGACGCAAAGCAGCTCCTTGCGACCTGCAATCTTGCAAATGAGACCAGCAGCGAAATCATCGTCCTCTCCGATCAGCCTGTCTGGAACCAGCTTCAGAGGCTGGGAATGTCTGTCCGGATCGATCTTCCTACGGAGGAGGAAATGCTGCAGATCATCGGCGAGTACATCAATGATTACCGCGGTCAGATCAGGATCGAGTGGGATTACGCCGACATCCGCGAGGCAGCATCCGTTCTCACGGGTGTGACGAGAATAGAAGCTGAGAACATTATGGCCTCTCTGATTGCCAAGGAGAGGATCCTTAAAGAAGATCTCGACGAGATTCGTGCCTCCAAGGAGTCGATGTTCTCAGATATCTCCGGGCTTGAGCGAATCAAGGTCGATCCGAAGGACCGCGAGGTGGGTGGTCTCGACGGATTAAAATCCTGGCTTGATGAAAAGAAAGCCCTCATGACACCGGAAAAAAGAGACCAGCTTCGCAGTATGGGACTCCGCCCGCCGAGAGGGATCCTTCTGGTAGGCGTTCCCGGCTGCGGAAAGTCACTGTCCGCAAAATCTATTTCGGCAAGCTGGAAGCTCCCGCTTTATCGTCTGGACTTTGCGACTGTCCAGGGCATGTACGTAGGTCAGTCCGAGCAGCAGCTCAGGGATGCCCTCGCCACAGCGGAGGAGGTCTCGCCCTGCATTCTTTGGATCGATGAGATTGAAAAAGGACTGTCGGGGGCGGGGTCAGGCAACGACGGAGGTGTCTCGACCCGCATGGTCGGCCAGTTCCTGTTCTGGCTGCAGGAGTGCAGAAAGAACGTATTTGTCGTCGCAACAGCCAATGATGTCAGCATGCTGCCGTCCGAACTTCTGCGCAGAGGCAGATTCGACGAGATGTTCTTCATCGACCTGCCGAGCAGCAAGGAGAGAATGGACATACTCGCTCTTTATATGAGGAAATACCTGCGCCTCAATTTCACGGGTCCGTTGGCAGACCGGTTGGTGGCGCTCTCCGAGGGATTCACAGGCGCGGATCTGGAGTCCACGGTCAGGGACCTTGCCTATCGCCAGATATCCAATCCGAATTTTATCCTCAATGAGCAGGCGCTGCTCACCGCGTTCAACAATGTCGTGCCGCTCTCGCAGACCAGCCCCGAGAAGATCGAGGCAATCCGCGAGTGGGGACGTACAAGAGCAGTGCCGGCGTCCGGCAGACCGATCGGTGAGGATAAGCTCTCCCAGAGGCAGGGCCCCAAGACAAGGAAGGTCCTTTTGTCCAACAACTGAGAATACTTCCCACACACGGTCCAGTAAATCGCGATCTGCCGACTGGTCTGGCATCGATAAGTGGGAAGTTGTTATAATTGACATATGAGAACGGAGGCCGATATGCCGAGACCGATTTTAGGAAACAGACAGAATCAGCAGATTGGAGGCGGGCTCTCGCTTGAGAGGAAAAATGAGGCTCGGACATCTTCCCGCCAGCTGTCCAAACTCGAACTGGACCGTCTGCTCAGGAAGCCGAGATCCAGGGAATACATGGAAGCCATGAGAAAGCTCGACATAGGCAGCCATACGCACAATGATGCCCAGAGGGATGAGATCATCCGGATCCTGCAGAATGAATTCCCGGAGGTCGAACTCGGCGGAATTCTTGAAGGTATCATCGCAAAGTGCTATATCGGACCGGAGTATGATGTCCATTCAATCAATATTTCCGGTGGGATCATACATCATTTTCAGAAGAATGAAAGCATGCCGCCTGAACTTGCCAGAGCGAGAGCCCTGGCTGCCAGAGGTACATACGAGTTCATCGAAGTCTACCATGACTGCTGCAGATGCGTGAGCGCGGACGGCACGGTGGCTGTCATCTGACTGAGGCTTTGCAGTGGAATACACAGACGATGACAAACCCTGAGCCTTGCAGCGTACAATTGGAACGTTCACATGAAAGTAAAGACATGAGGAAATTGCTATGAAGATATGTCCGACATGTGGTAATAAGTGCAATGACACAGATGTATTCTGTTTCTTGTGCGGAACTAAATTTGAGATACCGAAGGAAACCAAGCCGAAAAAGCAGATGAAATTCTGCATGAACTGCGGAAAGGAGCTGATCCCCGGCTCGGCATTCTGCATGGAGTGCGGCACACCGGTCGGTTCGGTCGGAAAGAGCGAGCCTCATGTGGAACACCAGCGCCGCCAGGTTCTCATGGGAAGCGGAGAATCCGCCGGTCGTGGTAATGGCGCGGTTATTGCTTCCGGCGGTACAAAGACGCGGACTGCCGTAAAGTATCCGGATAAGGGAAGCGCGCCTGTTTCGGTGCAGGCAAGTGCCCGGAATATTCCGTCTCCGAATGTCCCGGCGACGCCGGACCCGGGATTGCCGGCCAGGTCAGCACCGTCCGGTAATTCTTCCATATACATAGTGGAATTTCTGAGTGCCTTGTTTAAGGGGCACAATATTCCCGTCATAATCTATTTGCTCATGAATGTCGCATTCATAGCCGCGATATGCTTCCTTGTATACCCGGATGTAAGAATTGCGATACCGGCGGGCTTTGTCATATATATGATTTCTCTCACTATCGCCCTGTCCGGGATCGGCGAGAGACTTCTGCGGTTCATGAACCACTGTAATCCGCTGACAGATCAGGCAGTTATTCAGAGAGTCATGCCGATTTTTAACGAGGCAAAGCGGAGGGCAGCTATCACTGCCAGGTCGGAGGGCAGGAGCATCCCCGATGATGTAGAGCTGTGCTATAATGAAGAGCCGGGGATGAGCGCATTTGCGACCGGAAGAAAAACGATCTGCTTCTCAAAGGGAATTCTGTCCGCGAGCGATGAGATGCTGCTCGCGGCCTTTGAGCATGAGTTCGGTCACATTGCTCACCACGACACGGATTCGATTCTGCTTATCGCTGTAGGGAATCTGATCTTCTCGGCCATCATAACGTTTTTCAGGATCGGTATCGTGGTGTGGGATGTCATTTGCAAAATTGTCGGCATCTTTACCGGTGGAGAGGACGGATTTTTCATGATTATCATGGGTTCGCTCTCCAGCTTCCTCACTATGATTTTCATTGACCTTTTCATGGCGATCTGGACCGGAATAGGTAATCTGCTGGTCCTCAAGTCGAGCCGTAGTCAGGAGTACAAAGCGGATGAATTCGCGTTCAAATGCGGCAAGGGCCGTGAACTGCAGGCAATGCTGACATTCCTTGAGGGCGGCAGGCTGGCCAAAACGAAAGGACTTTTTGCAACATTGAAGAGTTCCCACCCGGCTACGATAGACCGCATCGCTGCTTTGCAGCAGCTGGAGGCCAATTCGGTGCCGGTGGTGAGATAAATGTAAGGCTGTCGTGGTAACAGTTCAGACAGGCTGTTCAGGATCTGAGATAAAGCGCAAACATCATCTTCATCGAAAAGCGCTGGTCACTACCCTGCGAGCCAAAAAAGCTAAAGCCTTTTGCGTAGGCGACAAGCCAAGGTGCCTGATTCGTGCTTGCACGAAATGAAGGCACTTTGGCGCCCGCCCGGCATCGAGCGTGAAACGCGAGATGAAGGCGGTGACGCCGGAAGCAAGTAGAAACGGCTTGCCGACTCTACTTGCGTTCTCGGTCGGACCAGCAACGCTTTTCTCACGAAGATGGATGCTTTGCGCCGTTAACGAACTATAATAACAGCCTGTCTGAATTGTTACCTGTCGTGCATGGCACGACAGCTTTTTTAGCCGAAGAGACCTTGTCTCAATTCAGTTCTTGTGGTACAGTTTTGTCTCAGTGGGAGATTCCTGAATGAAAGATGATGCTGACTGAAAAACGCGGCAAAATGCGGAAAGGTTTTTATGAATTATAAGATTACCGGCGGACAGGTCATGACATATACAAACGGTGTCCTGGCCATTGAAAAGAGAGATATTTACGTAGTTGGTGACACGATCCGGTTCACCGCGGATGAAACGAAAGATAACTTTGAAGTCATTGACGCAGGCAGCTGCCTTGTCATGCCCGGCCTCATCAACATGCACACGCACGCCTACATGACGATCATGCGCAACTACGCCGACGATGTCGACTTTGACGAGTGGCTCTTTAAGAGAGTCATGCCTGTCGAGGACACACTGCCGAAGGAGGGCGCTTACTGGACCAACCTTCTGGCCATGATGGAGATGCTGCGCACGGGTACGACCTGCTTTGTCGATATGCATATGTTCCACGAGCAGTCCTGCAGGGCAGCGAGTGAGGCGGGTGTCCGCGGCTATATCGGAAGAGGACTGGTCGGGGAGGACCTGTATTCGGACGGATGGAGCCGCTTCTCGCAGGCGATCGAGGAGAAGGAAAAGTATGAGGGTGACCTGCTGAAGTTCATTCTCTCGCCCCACGCAATCTACAGCTGCGGGACGAAGCTTCTCACGCAGGTCGTCGAGGAGTCGGAGAAGCGCGGGATGCTGCGCCAGACGCATTTGTCCGAGGGCATGAATGAGGTGGATAATTGCAGGAAGCAGCACGGAAAGACACCGGTCGCTTACCTTAATGATCTCGGGTTCCTGAGCGACCACACGATCCTCGCCCACTGTGTTCAGATGCAGGATGACGATATAGACATTATCGCCCGCAGCGGTTCGACGGTCGTCACGAATCCGGCATCGAACGCGAAGCTCGGCAACGGATTCGCTCCTGTCTGTGATTTTGCAAATGCAGGCATCAACGTAGCCATCGGCACCGACGGGACCTGCAGCAACAATACGCTCAATATGTTCCGGGAGATGGGGCTTGTATCCCTGATCCACAAGGGCGTACAGAGAAGTTCGACGGCAGCTCCGGCCGATGAGGTGGTCCGCATGGCTACGGTCAACGCAGCCCGTGCCCTTAGAAGGAGCGGAGAGCTCGGAGAGATCAGCGACGGGGCTAAAGCGGATCTGGTGTTCGTCGATCTTACGGAGCCGTCCATGTTCCCGGCCAACAATATCATGTCATCCCTGTGCTATTCGGCGAACGGATCCGAAGTGAAGTCCGTCATGATCGGCGGAAAATTCGCCATGAAGAACAGGGAATATGTGTCGATCGATGCTGAGCGGGTCAGATATGAAGTGCAGAAGATGGTAGATGCATATCTGTGACGTGACCTCTAAGCTGCAGGTTGATTATGACCGGTTCCTGCGAAAGAATCACGAACGAGATGTGAAATGGCGGATATCGGATGACCTGTTTTAGAAAGAAACACGAAGCGAGACTTGAAATAGGATTTATATAGGAAAGGTAAAGAAATGAGCAATATTAAAGATGCATCCCTTGCACCGTCAGGAAGAAAGAAAATTGAATGGGTAAGATCGTTCATGCCGGCATTGTCCAAGATTGAGGAGCAGTTCGAGAAGGAGCAGCCTTTTAAGGGCATGCGCATAGCTGTTTCCGTTCATCTGGAGGCTAAGACCGCCAATCTGGGCCTGGTCCTCAAGAAGGGCGGCGCGGATGTGTACCTTACCGGCAGCAACCCGCTGACCACGCAGGATGATGTCGCGGCGGCGGTCGCCGAGATGGGCGTGAACACATTCGGCAAGTACGGTGTTGACGCGGAAGAATATGAGGCGCTCCTTGTAGAGACGCTGTCCTGCCATCCGCATCTGGTGGTCGATGACGGCGGCGATCTGGTCAATCTGCTCGGCGGCAAATGCCGCGAGTACGCCGACTGCCTGATCGGCGGATGCGAGGAGACCACGACTGGCATCCTCCGTTTAAAAGCCCGCGAGCGCGAGGGTATCCTGCCCTGCCCGATGATGGCTGTCAACGACGCCAAAGCTAAGCACTATTATGATAACAAGTACGGCACCGGTCAGTCAGCCCTGACTGCTATTATGGATACGACCAACCTGATCGTGGCCGGCAAGACTGTGGTCGTCGCCGGTTACGGCTGGTGCGGCAAGGGGACTGCGCTGCGCGCAAAGGGAATGGGAGCTGACGTCATTGTCACAGAAATCGACCCGTTCAAGGCACTTGACGCGACCATGGACGGTCTGCGCATCATGCCGATGGACGAGGCAGCAAAATACGGTGACATTTTCATCACCGTGACCGGCTGCAAGGATGTCATCACTGAGAAGCACTTTGCCGTCATGAAAGACCAGGCAATCCTCTGCAACGCAGGTCACTTTGACTGCGAGGTCGATGTCGCGTATCTCCGTGCAAATGCAGTAAAAGCCGAAGAGCGCAGACAGAACATTATGGGTTATACCCTTGCTGACGGCAGGACCCTGAACGTGCTAGGCGAGGGCCGCCTTGTCAACCTGGCCTGTGGCATGGGCCATCCGGCGGAGATCATGGACATGTCCTTCTCGGTGCAGGCTCTGAGTCTCAAGTGGCTGGCCGAACACAAAGGCGAGCTGGTAAGGAAAGTCTATGCGATTCCGGATTCCATCGATGAGGAGATTGGCTGGGCTAAGCTTGCCGCCATGGGTCTTTCCATCGACGTGCTGACGCCGGAGCAGGAGGCTTATCTGGCAGGATGGCAGTCTGAGTGAGGAATACTGCGGTGATAAGACTGCAATCTTCAACACAGGATTCTCGTGACGTAAGTCTATGAGGAATATGCAGAACAAACTTAAAAAATCGATTTAAAGCGGAGGCTGTCACATCTGACAGCCTTTTTTTGCGCAACAAAAGACGCAACATGCAATTTGAAATTGCCAATCATGATAAAATTAAAGACTGATATGTACGTTTTGAATCTAAAGAACTATCAGAATGAATTGTGACTACTATGCAGAGGGTCAAATATGATGAACAACATTGAACAATATCTTTCCGGATGGAAACTTGACGGGCTGAACCATGTTGGCACCAAACGGACATGATGAAGGTTATATAGATGTTGCCAATCAAGCCGGATTGTCATATTTCTTTGATTATGACTGGGAAAATGACAGTATTTCTTTTGATGTCGGTTGCTACAGTGACAAGTATAAAAGCGGAATGATACAGATATGCTTTTTGGAAACTAAAGAGAGTACACCCAGGGAAGGAAGCTACTGCAATGTCTATTATACCATTGAATAAAATTGCGGACTGAAAATGAATTTCACAGCTGACAGCGATACAGATTCTTAGAATTACACTGCCGTTAACCGGTGAGGCCGGCGGCAGCAATTCTAAGAATCTTTTTATTCTTTATCGCATAATACTCGTGACGCAAGTCCGGATACGCGCCCAAAGCGCCACGCGCGTCGCGGCATGAACGCCAAGGCGTTCTTGAATAGTATACAGCAGAATATACGGCAAAATTACATCAGAAATGTTTCACTATCCTTACAAATGTGGATAATAAGTATCACAGTTGTCTTTCAACGGACTTTCATAACCATACATATTGTCAAACTTTTCTTAGGATGATGCTCTTTTCTTGACTTTTTTTGTGCAACATAATCTGCAACATGCAATTGGTTAATTGTTATATGATAAAATCTTAAGTTAGCGAAATTATTCGTAAGTATTGTTCAGGACTACATCATTTTCACAAACGGAGTAATTGTGGAAACAGATTTGAGGGGGTAGCATGTTTCATCGGGTATTATTGGTCGGGAAAGGCAGACGGTTTGCCATCAGCCTGTGCACAGCCGCACTTGTGGCATCGTCTCTTAGCAGCAGCGTATATGCAGCGTCATCTGAAAGCTCAGTTTCTTATACGTATGAAACCGATACGTCAGAGGACGAGGGGGCATCAAATGAGTGCGAAACGACCACTCCGGAGGAGTCTTCCGTTTCGGATGATCCTGTAAATCAGGATGAGCCATCGGTTCCGGCAGAAACGGAACAGACGCCCGCAGAATCAGAACAGGTTTCGACAGAATCAGAGGACAGCTATTCGCAGAATGATTCGATACCGACAGAATCAGAAGACGGATCACAGCAAAGTGATTCAGCATCGGATGAATCCGGCGATATGCACGACCTGACTTCGGACGACAGCGTTCCAACGGACAGCGGTGTGAGCGGCACTGAAGGCAGCACTACAGTACCTTCAGACAGCCGTAAAAATCCGAAAAAAGACAGCAAGAAGACGAAAGAAAAAACAATTAAAAAGCAGGGAAAAAAGGATACTGCCACAAAGGATAAGACTAAAGTGTCTCCTGAAGAGTCGGCGGTACCTACACCGGCTGTGACAAATGAGTCCGCTCCCGCCCCTGCCACATATGACACATCGTATGTGTATACCAATCCGATTGTCGTAAGCAATCCATTCTCGTTTACGGCTACGGGATTCAAGGCGATCGGTGAGAAACTTCTGATCATAGATGCAGGCGACAGTTTCGGAAACTTCGGGATTGACGGTGAGGACGGATACCTGAATATCTATGATGACACGAGCGTGCTGAGTGAAGTCATTGGACACCTCAGGAAGGGAGCCGTGGTATACAGTATCGCGGATGAGGATAAGGAATGGAGATTCATTGAAGCTGTAGACTCTGAGGGAAAAATTATACGAGGTTTTTGCTGGTCGGAGTATTTAAAAGACGCGCCGGAGGGCGTCGAAGTAACAGAGGAGTCAGCGGCATGTGTCATCAAAGTATCGAAAGTGACATACACAAAGTCTTTTAGATATTCACTTTTTACTACGCAGGCGGAACTGTTGAAGCACATTGAGTCTGCCGGTGATGTTGTGAGCAGGTCGGGAATGGTTAAGTACGCGGAGCAGTTTGTTGGAAATCCGTATGTCTGGGGAGGTGAATCTCTCACATCCGGCTGTGACTGCTCAGGGTTTACAATGCAGATTTACAGGGCGTTCGGAATCGACCTGCCGAGATATTCTTACGAACAGGCCGAAGTCGGTATGAAAATCCCTGTACAGGACGCTCTACCCGGTGATCTTGTATTTTATTCCAGAGACGGTCAGATATATCATGTCATGATGATTGCGGGGAAGGATGAGGACGGTCATCCGTTGGTCGTACATGCGTCTTCATCGACAACCGGTATTATTGTTTCCAGACTAAATCTGGAGAAAGTGTGTTGGGCTTGCAGGATAATAGAGGATCCTGTGTACGAAGAGGAGAATTTTAAAGTGTCGGAAGCGACTCGGGCAATGGATGAGATCGGAAAGGACTGGGATCAGAATATTAATATCGAGTCCAGATTCCGAAACGAGTTTCCGGCAGCATAGGAATACCAAAGCTATCACAGTGTCATCAACGTCAACGAGAGGTAAATCGCGATCTCTGATCGCGCGCGAGCTGCGCGACGCACTCTGTGCGTCTTCCTTCGCGCAGCTCTGCGATCCGCCGGAGGCTCAATCTTCAACACAAGGCTTTAAACCCATGTTGAAGACGAATTTGTTTTGCACATTCCTCTCATGACTGAAGTCACGAGAATCCTGTGTTGAAGATTGAAGATAAAAGATTTATATGAGGGGAATCATGTCAGTACTTTCGGAATTGTTGGAAGAATTGTTAGAGACTAAGAGCATTAACATTAACCAGCTTTCGAAGCTGTCCGGAATAAGCAGAGCAACGCTGCATCATTATGTTCATGGGAGACGACCGGTCCAAAAACAGGAACACATTGATGCAATCGCGAGTGCGCTTACATTGAGTCCATCCGAGATGGAGAAGGTAAAAAGTGCTTTTCTGATAGAGACCATAGGCGAACAGCTTTATAGTCAGAGACTTGCCATATATAGCTTCTTCCGTAATCTGAACAGTAATCGTATAAGAGAAAATACGGATCTGAATACTGTGGAGATTTCAGAAGCGCAGACGGATATAAAAAGAGAGAGTGCTGCCTATGACCAGAAACCCGAAGTGGTCTCAGCGATATATAATGTACTGAGAGAATCCGTACAACAACATGATTCGGTCATGCTGTACGCTGATCCGACGTCTGCTTCTCTCAAGTCAATTCTTCTGTCGCCTGCCTGGAATTTCAGTACTGTCGATTTTAAACATATATTTCGGCTGGAGTCGGTAAATTATAAAAGAAATAATAATAATCTGGATATTATCGAGGCTGTCGTAAATTACGCGACTGCTATACAGAAATATCATCCGATGTTTTTTTATGAGGCATACAGTGACGCGGATTCAGTATTTCAGCTGACGGAATTTATTGCAAGCGAGCATGAGGTGATCCAGTTTTCAAGAGACTGCAATCACGCAATCAGACATACAGAAAAGAGTATAATTGACATGTTCAGAAATATCTTTAAGGGTATGCAGAACAAATGTCATAGCTTGGGCAGGGCTGTTTCCTATAAGATAGGTGTTCAGTACGATGTATACAGGATCTGCGATGAATTGTTCAATGAAAGCAGGGATATTGAACCGGAAAGAGAAGAAGAGTTACTTTTAGCGGTATCCGGCGGTGTCGCATTAAATAATTACTGGACTTCTGAAATGACAAAAACCTATATCAGCAGAGACATCGATGATGAAAACGCATCAGAATATTCTTACGACCGTCCCCATGTGTTCGGCGAAATGACAGGGAATATTAACCTTATTTCTGTAATGAGAAAAGACGCCCTGAAGTCTTTTTTGAAGAATGGAAAGATTGTCGGATTTCCGGATGAAATGCTTAACATGCCTGTTCGAAAAGAAGACAGAAAGCTTATTGCCAATAACATGATACAGCAGATTCAAAAAGGGAAAGCGACAATAGCCCTGATAGATCCGGACAAAATGCCTCTGCAGGAGAACTGGGGTGTCATAGCTTTAAAAGAGCGAACGCATCTCTATAATTATTCTCATATGAATATGTATTGTATTCCGGTATTTGAGAGGAGTTTCTCATTTGCAGTGCACGACTATTTCATGGATATTATCAGAAATGAAAGTACGACCAGAGACAATGACGCAGTAGTACAGATTCGGGAATGGATTGATAAATACTTGAGTTGAATAACGCAACCGTCACTGCAAGAGTGGCGGTTGTTGTCATAATACGCAGAGATTATATGCGTTTCGGTGCTATTCATCTGATTATTTTGTCGTTTATCAGAAGGGTGTAAAAATTTGGCTGCTATAGTATAAACTCAAAATAGAAATCATAGGGCAGTGATCGGGACTGAACGGGAATGAGGATAATATGATACGGGTATCAACACAAAGAATGAAAAATGACAGAGACAGGCTCAAAGAAGATGTCACATTGCTCAGGAACAGTATCAGTGAACTTGAGAGTGCATTAGCCTTTCTGGCAGGATGCTGGGAAGGACCGGGCTGGGTATCATTTCAGAATCAGGTCAGGGAAGACATGGCCTACATGAATGAACTGTGTAACGAGCTTGAGACGTATATTAAGCATATGCAGGATGCGGCTAAAGTTTATAATAAATCTGAACAGAGAGCATATACGGAAGTCGCAAAGATCTGGATTTAATCTCTGACGCAGAACATTCGTGACGTGAGTCTATGATGAATGCACAGAATATTCGTGACTTGAATCTGCGATGAAGGCACATAGTGAAATTAAGGAGACAGATTTCTATGAAGATTAAAGTAAACACAGAAGTGCTGAGATCAGCGGCAGATTCAATAGATGCCAGGACAGCAGCAGTTATGTATGCGGTGGATGATCTGAGAACAGTGATTGATCGGTCTGCGACTTACTGGGAAGGTGCCGGGCAGGATGCGCATGTAAGTGCCTACAGACAGAAATTGGAAAAAGTTGAACAGGCTATTGCCCGCTACAGAGAGAATGCCCAGGATCTTCGAAAGGAAGCCGGCATTTATGAATCTGCGGAAAGAATCAATACACAGATTTCAGGTATGTTGACGGGTGATGTGCTTTTCTAAAAGGAGTTAAAATCATGGATGCATCGCGAACAATATCACTGCGTTATAATGAAACACTTGCATACGCTAATCAATTGGAAGAGCTTGCCATTTCGCTGGAACAAATGGCAGAACGCGCAAAATCAGACCTGGAGCTGCTCGGCAGCATATGGGCCGGAGAAACAGCATTAAAATACAGAGAAAAATTGATGAGAGAGGAATCGCTCATCAGATGCAGAGCAGGAGAATTGCACGCGGCAGCAGATGCCCTGCGGAATGCGGCAAGGAAGACGTATGCAGCTGAGATGTATGCTCTCTCACTGATAGGAGGCTGATAAGGATGAAAATATGGAAAACACTGACTGTGGGGGTGGTGATGATGGTTATGCTGATGACAGAAACTGCGTGCGGATCGAAAAGTGACAGAATTCAGATCGCGAAAGAAGCATTAGAAAACAAATATAATGAAGTTTTTGTAGTTACCGACGTATATGGTAACAACAGGAGAAAAACGTTTAATGCTATTGCATATTCTGAAACAAACCCGGGAATTCTCGTCGATGCGAGTGTTGAGAATGACGGGAGCTATGTTGAGGATGATTATCTTGTGAAAATAATGGGACAGAGAATAGCCGATGTAGTGGACAGAAACATGGGTGGTCTTCTTGGAGCCAGTTATATCTATGTGTCAACGTTGTCCGGTGATATGGGAATAAGCGACTTGTCAATTTCCATTGCGGACTATGCCGCTTTTAATCCGAAGAATAAGTTTACAATTTCTATATATTATTCACCGGAGAAACATGACGCTGATCATATTTATAATTGTTTATCCGGCTGTTTAAAAGATCTTGAAATGCTGAACGGGTATATTTTTCTTCATGTGATTGATGATAAAAATCTGCATAGTATGCAGGAATACCTGGAAACACATGCTTTTTTTGAGCAGGATGATTACAGTGAATATCTCACCAATGAATTAAAAGTACAAATCGGTTATTCGAATGGTCAGATAGATATGACGCGTGATGAATTTGTCAGGAAAGTGGGAAGCGCTGTATGAGCTATACGGATATTGAACTTCTTATTGCTACGCAGGTGGCATATCTCGAAAATGGTCGATATGACTACAGAGAGTCTCCGGATGCGGGATCATACAGTGTTCAGGACCTGATGGAAGCTATAGAGGCGGAGTATAATGCCCGAGTAAGCAGTGGTGGGGAAATTAGTTCTACATTGCAGGGGGATATGGATACTGTCAACTGTATGCGAGACATCCTGAATAAGAATAACGTCAGCGGTGATTTTTTGAATGATTGGCATGTTGTGGATGTATGTGATAAGAACAGCTCATCAGGTATGTACGGCTGCCTTATCGACACCGGTGACGGAAACGCGATTGTCGGATACAGAGGAAGCGAGAGCGAAGATTTTATTACGGCAGTAAAAGATTGGGGAATCGCTGATGTCGGTCTGCTCAATGATACCCTTACTGCCCAGCAGGCTGACGCGCAGATGTATATGCAGAGAATCTATGAGAAGTATGGAGATCGCTACAACAGCTTTTCCGCTACAGGGCACTCACTCGGAGGAAATCTGGCGGAGCATGCAACGATAACAGCACCGGATGGAATGAATATTGAGCGATGCGTGAATTATGACGGACCGGGATTTTCAGATAATTATGCAAGAGCCCACAGAGGAGATATTGCAAGGAACAGCCATCTTGTGGATCACTATCAATGGAGCTGGGTCGGCAGCCTTCTCTTTCCGCTAAAGGGCAGCAATTATAAGACGATATATTCCGTGGTACCGGATGATCATGGCGCCATGAACCTGTTTTTCAGGCATGCGACCAATAACGTGCGCTTTGATAATAATGGTATGGTTCTGCCCGGCAGCAACAGCTGGTTCGAGATTCTCCTCGGTGAAATATCAAGAGAAGCCGAGACCTACCTTGAGAGGCGACTTCTGTCCTTGTGCCCGCCTCTTCTTGCCATTATGTTCCTATATGAAGAAGGGGTGATTCCTGACCTGATTGAGGGCGGATATCGTCTGATCGGAGACATGGGAAATTTTGTTCTGGGATGTCTGGACACCGTAATTGACCGTTTAAATGCGGCAGCAGAGAGTATATACAGCGTGACGATGCAGGCCGTGACTTTTTTGGAAGATATGTTCAGCGGCGGTCGTTCCGGTGAGTATGAGGTCAATGCAGAAGTACTTCGTGCCGTCGCAAACGATCTTGACTCGATTGCAGCCAGAATGAATTACATAGCCGGTGATATACAGGCTATCAGAAGCAGAATTCCGTTCCAGTCTCCGGGCGTATCAATTCTGAAAGCGAAGATTTGGCGAATCGGCAGCAGAGCTGAGAGCGAAGCTCAAAAGTGCAGGCGGCTTGGCAACGCCGCATATGAGTGCGCAGCTATTTACACCACTGCTGATTTAGCTGCCGCAGATTGTTACTACTGAATATTAGGGGCTGTCGCATTAGACGGTGTTACCATTATTTATGGCAGACATTTGCAAATAGCGTCTGCCATATATAGTGGTGCGCACCCTAATGCGACAGCCCCGTGTTGTTATTATTCTCAGTCAGCCAGCGTCCCCATCGGATCCCACGGCATAAAGTGCAGCGGTTCCGTATGAAGAGCAGCAAGCTGCTTCTCATTCAAATAGCTCTTCTCGATGACCGCCTGGTAGACATACTTGTCAAACCAGCCGGCATTCATCACATAATAACCCTTCTCGCCCCGCTCATCGCTCCAGCTGTTCTCGATCTTCCAGCGGTTCGGCGTGCCATTTTCGTCGAGATTGACGCCCGTGATCACCATTGCGTGGCTCATGGCGGACTGGCGGATGTTGAGGCTGTCTTCTTTCGTCATGGAGAAGTCAATGCCGAGCGTTCCGTCAAAGTCGAAGACTGCGTCGCTCCAGATACCCATCTCGCGCTCACCCATGAATCCCACATCAGAACCGAACCAGACGACCTTGCCGTCTTTCAGCTGCTTCACGATCAGATCCTTCATTTCCTCCATCGGAAGGTTCAGATATGTGACGGGCGGCGCGCCGGCGACATTGCCCAGATAATCGATCGTGCAGTTCTGATAGAAAGGCTTGTCCTCCGTCGGGGAGTTGATGATGCCGACGTAATCGGATCTCAGGTCGAAGCCTATATACTTCTCATAGAAGGTGTAGGGCGTGAGCTTTCGGTCAACGTGATAAACCTTGTCCTTGTCGGTGTATTCGAAGTCAAATTCCTTCGGCGGCTCGCCGAAGCACATGGTGAGGAGGCGGTATGCATCTTTCAAATAGGTGTTTTTGACGGCTTCCGTGTCTTCACCATTTGCAGCAGCTTCGCGGAGCGCGAGAGCGCCCTTTCGAAGGAGTATGTTGATCAGACGGTTCATATCTCGTGTGTGGCTGCTCTGGAAGGTCTCCTGCATGGCGGCTTTCGGAATGACACCGTATTTTTCGACGATATTGACGAACATGTTCCACTGACCGCCGTCGCCGATAGCGGAGTCGAGGAGGAAGGTGACCAGACGGTCTGTGAGTGGTCTGTCAGCAAGCTCGATCATAGCCTCATAGAAGAAGTTGATTTTTTCGAATTTGTCCCAGAAAGCAGTATAGTTCTGGGAGAGCTCGAACTTTTCAATGTTGCAGTCGTTTGCGATTTTTTCGCGGAAGACATTGAGGGCGGCGAAGATCCAGCAGCGGCCGCTTTGTTTCTGGTTGGTCACAGCCATAGTGGGAATCTCAACCGAGAACTGGAACTGAGATTCATCGAGTCCTCTGTTCGTAAAAGCTATGTCTTTTACGTTGTGCTTTGTCAGGGCGTTGGTGATGGCGTGGTCCAGGGGAGACTTGGCGGTTATTTCCCGGAACGCTTCGATGGTGTCTAAAGATACGTCTTTCATAAATGGGTTCCTTTCTGATCTGATGGTCCTTGATCGGACGCTTTGATGTGTCAGCAGGCAGTTTATCGCCTGAACCGGTCGGATTGGCAGCATGATGCGGGGCAGACTCGTGTCCGCGCGGTGCTGTGCAGGCGTCTTGACAGATGAACCGAATCAGATATAGTATTTTAAGAGTAACATTGCGAAAAGGCAGTGTTCTGCGCGCTAAAGAAGCGGGTGACATAAGATTATCAAAACCGTTCTTGCCCGTCAATAGATGGGAGAATAATTACCAAAACCGAATTATGAACTGGGCTGCCGAAAGGAGGAGCGATTATTGAATAAGGAAAAAGATATGAATTCCGAGGAGCTTCTCCGGCTGCTTTTCATGGAGTCGAGCCTAGAGCACCTGATGACGATGGATACGGGACAGGTGGGGATGCCGACGTTTGCAGAATACATCACCCAGCTGGCCAGATCGATGGGGGAAGCTCCGGAGAGGGTCATCAAGAGGGCAGACCTCGACAAATCTTACGGTCATCAGCTGTTCCGCGGAATTCGGAACCCGTCCCGCGACACGGTGCTCATGCTCGCATTCGGATTCAAAGCGGATTACGCGAGAGCGCAGACGCTGCTCAAAATAGCGAGAAAATCGCCCCTGCACCCCCGCGTCAAGCGGGACATGGTCATCATCTTCTGCCTGCATCACGGTTACAGCATTGTCGAGACCCAGTTAGCCCTCAGTGATTATGGTCTTCCTCTTCTCGGAGGTAGAAAAAATGAGTGATATGACAAGTAAGCTGTCGTCCATTATTGAGACCACCTTCTCACAGTACGGATATCCCGAGGCTTTCCTTTCTGAGTACGACCAGATGGAGTGTCTGGCAAGCCGGTCTGGGCGTGAGACCTTTCTCTGCCGGAAAAAAGACAGCGGTGATATGGCGGTCGCGAAATGTTTTGAAAATGCAGTCTATGAGCCGAATGCACAGGAATCCGCAATCAGAAATATCGACCATCCCCGGATACCCCACTTTATCAAAGAGTACAGGAATGAGCAGTACACTTGCATTCTCAGAGAGTATGTCAGCGGTGAGCCGCTCAGTGAGATAGTTCGGGAGCGTGAACTTGGGCAGGAAGAGATTGTCGGGATCTGCGAGCAGCTTGCCGATATTCTGATTTTTCTCCATGGACTCGATCCGCCGATTATTCACCGGGATGTGAAACCGGAGAACGTAGTTATCGACGGTGACGGAAAAGTGTATCTCATTGATCTTGATATTGCCAGGATTTATAAGGAGGGTGCCGACTCGGACACTGTTTTCTACGGGACGAGGGGGTATGCGCCACCGGAGCAGTATGGATTTGCACAGACGGATGCCAGGGCGGACATTTATTCTTTCGGCGTGTTGCTCCGCTTTCTTCTGACAGGGAGCATAAGAGAGAATAAGAATATCCGGGTCTATGAGCCGCTGCAGAGAATTATCAATAAGTGTACGGTGTTCTCGCCCGAGAAACGCTACGCGGATATGAAGACTGTGAAGAAGGACCTCATGGCTGCCAACCCGAAAGCACAGCTTTTCAGGCGGATCAGATTGGGGCTTGTTGCGGCGGTGATTTGCGCTGCAGCGTTATTTGCAGGCTTTAAAGCTTATCAGAAGGCGACCTACTCCCCGTTTACTTCCGACCATGTACCTGCTTATCAGAGCGATGAGGAAAAAATTGGGCAGGCAGCGGAGTATATGCGGGAGCATTTTGATACGGAACTCTTTGATGATACTGAGGGTCAGGCTACAGCAGGCTTTCTTCGGGAGGTCTTTATTGACGTATACGGACTCGATCCTGATTACGCGCGCGGTATCAACACGGATATTCCGAGGGAGAGCGAAGAGTTTTTCCTCCCGTGGGGATGGGATGACGCGCAGACTATGGACCGCGATGTGGTCATATATGCGGCGATCAAATTATATGATCCGGCAATTGTCGCGGACTGGTCGAGTCTTTCGGATGACAACGGATACTATCCCGGAGTCCGGGTTGCCCTCGCCTACGCGGAAAAGTATGGTATCGGTCAGGATGTGAACCGTCCGGGCGATATTACGAAGGGCGAGGCTGCCAGCATTCTTGCGGATGCGGACCGGGTGTTCGGCGGACGGCAGGGAGAGTGACTAACTGCTTTGAGGCAACAGTTCAGACAGGCTGCAGAGAAGGACTTACAATGCGCATCTACCGAAGATGGATGCTTTGCTGCCGGGGAACGAACTGTTAGATGCAGCCTGTCTGTACTGTTACGCATTGAGAGTACATTTGCAGAAATGTCGCGTCTGAGGAAAAACTACCGGATATCGCAAAGAAGGATTTTAGATTTAGCTATGGTGTGCTTTGTGCACACCTTTTTTTTGCCTTAAAACGATATGATTAATTAAGTATCTAAAGTTGCCCAAGCGCCTATATCCGGCCGGTTTAAATCGCAACCGTGCCTGCGTGAGGGAAGTGTCCGAAATATCTAAACTATAAATGGGAAAGGTGGTTATCAACATGAAGAAAATGCTGTATCCGCTAATATGCCTTATGGCAGCACTCATGCTGTTCATCTGTTTGAAGCCGTGCACGGTCCTGGCAGGTGAGCCGGATGAAAATACAAAGTGGCTGCCCGCAGATCCGGTAGATGTGACGACATATAAGGAAATGAAAGAGGCGCTCAGCCACAACGAGGAAGAACCGGATGAAAATAATATCGTCTGGATCGATGTCGCCCGGCTGGCGGCAGACATCACGATCGTTGGCGGACAGAAGATTGAATCAAGAGGGTTCCTCAGGATCCCTTCCGGCAGGACACTGACTATTGAGGATGGCGGACTGGTGGAGGTGTCGTTCCAGATCGAGCAGGGCGGCAAGGTCATCGTAAAATCCGGCGGCAGGCTCTATACGACAATGGGCGATGACTGCGTCAACCACGGTCAGCTGATTGTGGAGCCTGATGCGGTGATACAGAGCCAGATGGGTGCCTCCATTGTTAATGCCGCCGACGGATATATGCAGCTCGACGGTGTGTTTTTCTGCAACGGCTATAAGGAGCCAAACGGCACAAGACACATGTGGATCGGAAATGAAGGCTCACTTGAGGGTGAGGGATTTGTTGTCATCGGAGATATCTTCTATCACGAAGACGATGGCAGCTTTGAGGACAGCCTTGCCGCGTTAGATCAGGTACTTTCTGTAGTGGGCGATGAAAATGATGTCCGGGTCCTCGCCAAAGTTCACTCCTATGAAGAGATGGAACAGCTGGCGGGCCCTGCCCACAAAAAGGGCGCGTATCTGGAAGCCGATATCACGGTCAGTGAAGGACCGGAGTTTGATACAAGAGGAACGCTCTACATACCTGCCGGCAGAAGGCTTACGGTGGCTCAGGGCGGAGACTGCACCGCATCGTTTTACATCGAAAGCGGCGGCGCGGCGATTGTTGAGACTGATGCCACGCTGGCAACGACCCAGGGATTTGACTGCCATAACAGGGGTGAGCTCACCGTGGAACCGGGAGGAAATCTGGTCAGCCGGTTCGGCACAGCGATTTTTAATGACGATGTAGGAAAGCTCACGATGAACGGTCTATTCAGCGTCGGCAGCTATCAGGACCCTGATGGGGTGAACCATGTGTGGTACGGAAATTCCGGCACCGTATTGGGCGATGGATTTATCGTGACAGGACCTGTGGCCATGGCAAGTGAAGAAGGCAGCCTTACGGCAAGACAGGATGTCGCCTCTCAGATTAAAGCTTCTCTTAATCCGGACTGCGGTATCAAGGTCCTGGTATCCGTATTCGACTCGGCGGAGATGAAACAGCTGAGCACAAAACCTGAAATCGACGGATTCAGGCTGACTCTGCAGAAACCCTTTGACGAAGAGCCGGAAGAAGAGCCGGAGCCGCAGTTCTTCGTTATCGAGGACTCGATGGATACGACCGGCAAAGTCGTCCTCAATCTCGATGAGAGTGTCTATATAAATTCGGACGTCTCCTTCACAACAGATTGCTTCATCAGCACGTCAGATGTGCTTACAGAGGACTGCGAGCTCACTGTAAACGGATTGTTTGTGGCATACAAGGTGACGATCGGCGGCACTTTGAGTATCGGGAACGATGCGGATATTCAAGTGGTGCAGCTGCAATTCTTCTGGCCGAGCAAACCGTGCGAAGTCAGGAACGTTACCGGAGAAATCGTGTATGGCGCAATGTATGATCTGAATAACGGGTCAGGACCGGTATCCCTGAACGAGTCGGAGAACGGCAGGTTCTATGTGCCTGCGAACCCGACGAGGAATGGGTATACATTTAAGGGGTGGACGATCTCCTCTACCTGGAAGGGCAGCAGTGTCTGGACGAGCGCGATGGATACAAAACTTAAATCGCTTTCTGTCAAAAAGGATTCTTCCGGGACATATGTTGACGAGTCAGGAATGTTCCCTCTGACAATCACCGCTGAGTGGGCACTGCCGCCGACACCTACTCCGACGCCCAAGCCATCCGCAGGATTCTCGGACGTTCAGAATCCGAAACACGCATATTATAAGGCTATCTACTGGGCGGCTGATGCAGGCATCACCAAAGGGTATCCGGACGGCACATTCGGAATTGACAAGAACTGTACACGCGGCGAAATGATGATGTTCCTCTGGAGGTATGCAGGAAAGAAGGAACCGAAGGCGGTCTCAAAATCTCCGTTCAAGGATGTACCGAAAACACATACCTTCTACAAGGCAATCCTCTGGGGCTCTCAGAAGGGCATCACCAAGGGCTATTCAGATGGAACATTCGGTGTCAACCGAAATGTGACACGCGGTGAATGCATGATGTTCCTCTGGAGGCTCAAGAACAAGCCGGCACCCAAGGCAGTAGCTAAGGCACCGTTCCCGGATGTCCCGAAGAACCATGTCTTCTATAACGCGGTACTCTGGGGCTATCAGAAAAAGATAACGACGGGCTTTACATCGGGAAAATTGAAAGGGATGTTCGGTGTTGATGAGAACTGCTCGAGAGGGCAGATCGTGACATTCCTCTATCGGGCAAGATAATCTGCCGGGATCAAAAGGGGTGTGCAGCAGGGCTGACGCTTGATGCGTCAGCCCTGCTTTTCTCATGGCGACAGTTCAGACAGGCTGTATCGATGCTCCGAATCCGGCGCAAACATAATCTTCATCGAAAAACGCAGGTCCTTCTCTGCGAGCTTAGCAATGCATATGCATTGCTGATCTCTCGGTCGGACCTGCAATGTTTTTCTCACGAAGATGGATGCTTTGCGCCGTTAACGAAGTTCATGAACAGCCTGTCTGAACTGCTGCTTTCTTATGTAGTTCTAAGTAAAAGATTGTTCTGTACACTGGACATCCGGGGCGATTTTGATTATTCTATTCATATTATCTTTGCAACAGCGTGAGCAAGGGATTAAGTCACATGAATCGGAGATTCCCATGAATTATATTGTTCTTGACCTCGAGTGGAACCAGTGTCCCTATGGAAAGGACCGCGAAAATGAAAAACTGCCGTTTGAGATCATCGAATTCGGCGCAGTCAAAATGAATGAAAAGAAGGAGATCATTGACACCTTCCATCAGCTCGTAAAGCCGGTCGTCTACCGCAGGATCCATTTCAGGACCCGGGAGGTCATAGCCGTCTCACTGGAAGAACTTGAGAAGGAGGGAATTCTGTTCCCGGAAGCCGCGGAGGCTTTTTTTAAATGGTGCGGAAGCGACTATAGATTCTGTACCTGGGGAACGCTGGATCTGACTGAACTGCAGCGCAATCTTGATTTTTATTATATGAGGGGACTCGTTGAAGGTCCGCTCATTTACGAGGACGTACAGAAGCTTTTCGCAATTGCTTATGAGACTCGGAAAGACAGGAGATCGCTGGAGTATGCCGCTGATTTCCTTCATGTTGAGGACAACGGCGAGTTCCATCAGGCTCTCGATGACGCGGTATACACGGCAAGGATCCTGAGCATGATCCCCGATGAAGTGATACAGGAGGATTTTTCCATTGATACATACCGCACGCCGAAGACGAAGGCGGAGCAGATCCTGATTAGATACAGGACGTATGAAAAATTCATTTCCAGAGAGTTCTCGACAAAGGAAGCGGCTATGGAGGATCGGGAAATCACCGCGCTTCGCTGTTTTGTCTGCCATAAGAACGCAAAAAGAAAAGTCAAATGGTTCTCAGACAACGGTCGCAACCACTTTGCGGTAGGGTTCTGCCCGGATCACGGATATATTAAGAGCAAGGTGCGCCTTCGAAAGGCTGTTTCAGGCAAAATTTTTGTCATTAAGACGACAAAAATGATAAGCGAGGGCGATGCTGAGAAAATACGGAACAAGCAGGACGCGATTCGGGAGAGACGACATAAAAAGGGAAAATAAAGAAATTTTCACACAACGATCACAATTATTCGGCGTATGAATAATGACATTTGAAAAAATGGATGCTATAATTTACAGTGTATGACTCTGAGGGGAAAGTGTGCCCTGACCCCAAACTGGCGTGAAAATAACATTTGCGAGCATATTACGGGGAGGTAACAACAGAAATTGAGCAGAAGAAAACAGATATTGAGTCTTCTTCTTGCCGGCGTTATGATGACGTCTCTCGTCAATCCGTCGACAGCGTACGCATCGGGAACCGAGTCTTCGGTTGCGGATGTGCAGGATTCGGAGCAGGCAGCGGTCTCTTATCACACGACCACTCCGTCCGCGTCGAGCGCTGTTACGACTGATACCGATGAGACGGGTTCTTCCGAAGGGGATGGAAGTTCCGGTCAGAATTCCGGTGGTGACAATACAATATCAGCTCCGCCTGATGAAGGGGATACGGGCGGTGGCGGATACGACGCACCAGAAGAAGAAACTAAATCAGAAGACGGATCTGCCGCAGATGACCCCGGCATGAGCAGTGTGGACAGTCCCGCGGACAGCAGTACGGTTGTTGATACAGACAGCAGTACTGCAGCTGATACAGACAGTAGTACCGCAACTGATTCGGATAGCAGCACAGCGACTGATACAGACAGTTCCGGCATAACGGATGAGTCGGGTATTGCCGACTCGGAAGAATCCGATATCACTGTGCCGGCCGATCCGGGCGCGACAGATTCAGGCAATGCGAAGACTTCCTATACTTTATCTATTATTTATAAGTATGATAACGGCAAGTCTGCATCCAGTACATACCGGGGCAATTATAAAGCCGGTGAGAGCTACAGCATCAAATCTCCGACTATTAAAGGTTACAAGGCATCTCATGCAGCGGTCACAGGCAAGATGGGAGCCTCGGACAAGTCTGTAACAGTCACTTATACCGCCACTGCCGCAACGAAAGCTGCGGAAAAAGAATTTACACTGACCATATCTTATGTGCGTCAGGGAGGCGGACGTATCGCGGATACATATGTAGGAACCCTGAAAAAGGGTGCGGCTTATAATGTCGCATCACCGACGGTGGCAGGATATACGCCTGACAAAGGCTCTGTATCGGGAACGATCACCGCTGATACGAACATAACCGTCACCTACAGTCCGATCGCGCAGATCGTGCCGGCTCCGACACAGTCCTATACGGTAAGGACGCCGTCGCAGGCATTTGCCAAAATCGTGAACCCCGAGCTTGCCGGATTCACGAAGATAGCCAAGGAATATGCGTATGCCGATGTCAATTATTTCCTGAATATCCGCGAAGGAAAAGGAAAGAACAACGAGATCGTCGGTGTTCTCTACAGTAAGAACCTGTGCTACGTCATTGATGATTCGGATCCGGAATGGGTCTACATCGAGTCAGGTACGGTCAGAGGCTTTGTCCAGAGAGAGTATCTGGTCACAGGCACAGAAGCTGAGGAATATGTGAGTTCCCAGGGCGGAGAGAGCAAAATGAAGCTTGCAAAGCAGCTGATCGCTCCGGCCAACAACAAAGCTTTCCGCTACACCATGACGACGGTGCGCGATATACCGACGACCTACAATTACATCTCAGCGACAGCGAGTGCGGACCGTCAGGCGATGATCAGCTACGCGAGACAGTTCCTCGGCAATCCCTATGTGTGGGGCGGCGAATCGCTGACAGAAGGAACGGACTGCTCAGGATTTACCCAGCAGATCTACGCGGCCTTCGGTATCTCTCTTCCGAGATGTTCTTACGAGCAGGCAGAGGCGGGAACTAAAATCGCCGTCGAGGACGCGCTTCCGGGCGATCTGGTCTTCTACGCGAGAGACGGAGTTGTCTACCACGTTATGATGTACATCGGCAACGGCCAGGTCATTCATGCGTCATCATCTACGACCGGAATCATAGAGTCGAATCTCAATTACGACAAAGTGTGCTGGGCATGTCGATTTATCACCGACGACAGTACGTCCTCGACGCAGGCGAGCTCGCTCGTCGAGCTCGGAAAGAGAGCTTACGAGGGCGATACGGCGGCGCAGATGCAGATCATAGAGTCGATCGCCGTGTCATCTACAAGAGCTTACGAGCAGTACGGGTTCCTGAGATCAGTCCTGATTGCGCAGGTAATTCAGGAGTCGGGCTGGGTATCATTTGCAGGCGCATCCTACGGGGGCATTCAGCCGGAGGATAATAATGTTTTGGGCATGAATGAAGAGCTCCTTAATGATCGGTGGATAAGTCCGTGGACCGGCATTGCCGCTCTCCGAACGGTCCCGCAGTGGGATGGAACACAGGATGTCTACGGTACGGAGTCGATGAGAACGTACGAGGACATTGAGGCCTGCATCGCAGACTTTGCGGCATTCAGGATCGGAATGCATCCTGAACTCAAGGGCGAGAAGAATGTGGACACAGTCATTGACGTTGGACTCAAGGGCTATGCAACGGATCCGACATATCAGGATTCGATCCGCAGGATCATTGAGAAGTACTCTCTGACCAGATATGACTCCATAGCAATCACCGGAACATCGGCCAAGGACGATTCCTCCTACACGCAGGAGGAGCTCGAACTCATCTGGGCTATCGTCGCTCAGGAGGATGACCAGAGCTACGAGGGAGCTCTCGCTGTAATCAGCTCGGCCATGAACCGCGCGGACGCCAACTACGGCGGGTACGGGACGACAGCGCTTGCACAGCTCACAGCTGACGGACAGTACTGCTACTCACCGAAGGTCTCCGACCCATCGCTGTGGCAGAGACGACTGGGAGGCAACGTTCCGGATGACGTCAAAAAGGCCGTCGAGGACTGCCTGACCAAGGGAATCAGAAATAATACCTACCTTAATTTCAGAAGTTCGAACCGGACGGGCGACTACATTCAGATAGGGGCGAACTGGTACTTCTAAACAGTTCCGCTGATACGAAAGAAGTAATAATGGGCTGTCACACAACAGTGTGGCGGCCTTCTTTTTATGGATGATGATGCGAGCTGCCGGTCCAGGGACCTCGGAACAGCCTGCCTTAACTGTGATAGAAACGGGCACTTATTCTCGACCCTTGACAAGCAACAGCGCTTCAACGTATAATAGCGTTTTGTATAGGGCAAACCTGACGAGAAAAGGAGCCAAGAGCATGTATAAAAAAGTTGACACAGACATGAATTTTGTCGAGCGGGAGAAAGAGACCGCCAAATTCTGGAAAGATAACGACATCTTCCGGAAGAGCATCAAGCAGAGAGAAGGATGTCCGACCTATATGTTTTTCGACGGACCTCCGACAGCCAACGGCAAGCCGCACATCGGCCACGTTTTAACGCGCGTCATCAAGGATATGATCCCGCGCTACCATACCATGAAGGGGGAGCTTGTCCCGAGAAAAGCGGGTTGGGACACACACGGACTTCCGGTCGAGATCGAAGTCGAGAAGATCATCGGTATCGAGGGCAAGGAAGCAATCGAAGAGTATGGCGTGGAGCCGTTCATCGAAAAATGCAAGGAATCCGTCTGGAAATATGAGGGAATGTGGAGAGAGTTCTCCGACATCGTCGGTTTCTGGGCAGATATGGATAATCCATATGTTACGTATCACGATGACTTCATCGAGTCCGAATGGTGGGCACTGAAGCAGATTTTTGACAGGGGTCTTCTGTATAAGGGCTACAAGGTAGTCCCGTACTGCCCGAGCTGCGGAACTCCGCTTTCATCCCACGAAGTAGCCCAGGGTTACAAGGCTCTGAAGGAGCGCTCCGCTGTCGTTCGCTTCAAGGCTAAGGACGGAGATTTCTATTTCCTCGCATGGACGACCACACCGTGGACACTGCCGTCCAACTGCGCGCTCTGCGTGAACCCGCATGAGAGCTATGTCAAGGTCGTTGACGGAGAATTTACCTATATTATGGCGGAAGCTCTGGTCGAGAAAGTTCTCGGCGAGGGCAAGGAGATTCTTGAGAGATACGTCGGTAAGGATCTCGAGTACATGGAGTACGAGCCGCTGTACGAGTGCGCCGGACAGGCTGCCGCAAATCAGCACAAGAAGGCCCACTTCGTAACAGTAGACGAGTATGTCACGATGACAGACGGTACCGGTATCGTTCATATCGCTCCGGCTTTCGGTGAAGACGACTCCAGAATCGGCAGAAATTATGACCTTCCGTTCATCAAGTTCGTGGATGAGCAGGGAAGAATGACGGCAGAGACTCCATTTGCCGGAATGCGCTGCAAGCCGACCGAGAAGGAAATCGCTGAGGGTGCAGTCAGCTGCGATCCGGAAGTCCTGAAGGACCTCCGCGCAAGAAATCTTCTTGCGGCAGCTCCGAAGTTCGAGCACGACTATCCGCACTGCTGGAGATGCGGCACACCGCTCATCTACTATGCGCGTGAATCCTGGTTCATCCGCATGACTGAGGTCAAGGATAAACTGGTAG
>JAFWIM010000179.1 GCA_017514845.1 Lachnospiraceae bacterium | reverse complement strand
CGCCCGCGCTGGCAGCGGATTGTTAATGAGATTTTGTCGGTTAGTATTATTCTGTCTTTCATATAGAATGCCTCACTCATAGATTCAAGTCTCGCTTGCGAGACCTTCGACGGGACCTGGGTCGGCGTCAGCTGACGTTTTTCGAACCGAATCCCTGTGATATACCAAGGATACAACTTACAGGATATGCGCCGCAATAATGATTGTGTGTCAAAACGACGATAAAGATTTGTTTTATGCGTTCTCCTGAATTTACGTCAGATTACAGCAGATATTTCTTTGCTTTTCTTTCAGAGAATAGTTTTGTGATTGGATTCTGTCTGCGGGATTTCTCATTTTCTCCGTTCAGATTGCTGTCTTCCGACGGAGCTTCTAAGATTGGATAAAGGATTTTTCCGATGATATAGGCGAGCAGGGCAAATCCGAAAAAGGTCCCGATAAATCCGTACGTCGGCCGGTTGGCCTCATCCAGGAAGATAACTGCGAGCGGCAGGACTGTCAGAAGAAGTGCGGGGAATGACTGCAGAGGATGCAGGATGACTGTGCGTACAGCCTGCATAAGAGTGTCTTTCAAGGAAAGGATTTGATCTCTGGCTGAAGTCAGGACCGGTAGAGAGAGGACCAGAATCACTGTCGCGCAGATCATGACCGCGATCACGCCTGCTGAAAGTATGTGCAGGAAGCCTCCCAGAGCCCGGCAGATCTGAAGGTTCATCCCGCCGAGGATCATGATCCCGACAAATCCCAGCCAGAGGGCCGTTGCCTTAATCCCATATCTGTAGAGCCCCCGGCCAAAGGCTTTCACTGGGTTGATTTCCGCCGCTGTGTTCATGCGCCGAGCCTCCTCTTCCTCACGGATCAGCTCAAATACGGCGCTGTACATGGCTGCGGCTGCCGCCCCGATGGTGAAGAAGGGGACACTGCATATCGCAAAGAGAATGTTGATGACGATGATTGTCCCGCATTTGGTCATCAGTCTGCCGAAAGTGCTCTCATTGGTCATAAAATTTCCCATATCCCCTGCTTCCTCGTATTATAGTTTTCCGCCGGATGTCGCAATGCCCTCTACGAACTGCTTCTGGAAAATCAGATACAGGATGAGCATCGGTATGACCGCCATGACCGCGCCGGCCATGAGCTGCGGATAGTTGCTTGTGAACTGTCCCTGGAGCCTGGAAAGGGCCGCTGTCAGGGTCGTGCACTGTGTCTTCGGGCAGACGATCATCGGCCACATAAGATCCTTGTAGGCGAAGAGGGCTGTGAAGATACCCAGAGATACCAGAGAGGATCTTGTCAGCGGCAGCATGATGAACAGGAACCGCTGGGTTATGCTGGCACCGTCGAGTTCCGCCGCCTCCTCCAGGGATACCGGAAGGCTTTGGTAACCCTGCTTGCACAGATAGGTTCCGAAGGCTGTGACTGCGCCGGGCAGGAGCAGCGCGAACTGTGTATTCATCATGTGGAGCTTGGATACGATCAGGTACTGCGGGATGATGAAAATCTGTCCGGGAACCATCATTTGCACAAGGATCAGCGCAAAGAAGAATTTTTTGAACGGGAATTTCAGTCTGCCGAACGCATATCCCGCGAGCGTCGCCGTAAGGCAGGCGCACAGGACGCGAAGGAAGATCATTATCAGTGTGTTCTTGTAAAGGATCAGGAAGTTGTAGGAATTCCAGACCTCAATAAAGTTTTCAAAATGCCAACCGTTCCCCGGGAAGATGTAGAACGGATTGACGGATATGGACTCGCTTCGGCTCTTAAATGCGGTGAGCACCATCCACGCAAAGGGTGTGATCATGACCAGAGAACCGAGTATCAGGAACAGGTGAATCGTTCCGGAAGTCAATCTTTGTTTAGCTCGCCATCCCATCGTATTACCTCCTATAACTGGTTTTTCCGGTGTTGTTAATCGTAGTGTACCCACTTGGCTTCTGATTTCTGCAGAAGGTAGGTCAGAATGCTGATGATGCAGATCAGGAACATGATGATCGCAGCGCCGTATCCTCGCTCGGATTTCACGAACGCGTATTCATAGAACAGATAAGTGATCGTCTTGACGGACGGCCATGCGCGGCTGCTCTCATCCATGATCATGAACGGAAGGTCAAAGAGCTGCAGGGCTCCCATGATGCCTGTCTGGATGATGAAGAACAGCATCGGGCTGAGGAGCGGAATCGTGATATGCAGGAAGCAGTGTACGCCGGAAGAGCCGTCGACAGATGCCGCCTCATAGTAATCTCTCGGGATATCCTGAAGTCCTCCGAGAAGGAGGATCATGTTATTTCCGATGGAGCTCCATACGCCGACGATGACGATGGCGATCAGAGCAATTTTCGGATCTGTCACCCAATTGATCTTCGCGTGGAAGATATGGTTGAGAAGACCGTAATCCTGGTTGAACATCCACTTCCAGACCATGGCGACCGCTGCGGGAGCGCATACCATGGGAAGGAAGAAAATGGTCCGGTAAAGGCCTCTCATATGCATCTTGCGGTTCAGCAGGACCGCCAGGACGAGCGATATGGCAATCGTCAGCGGAAGGCTGAGTGCCGCGTATTTGACTGAATTCCAGAGTGTTCGGAAGACTTCCTTATCCTGGAACAGTCTGACAAAATTTTCCAGTCCGATGAAGGTGTTGCCGATGCCGAAATCGCCGGTCCGGCACAGTGACTGGTATACAGTTTCAAAAATCGGATAGTAGTTCAATATCAGAAGGCCGATGATAGTCGGTGTTATGAACAGGAGGCCAGTAACTGCCTCTTTCCGGGCTTTGGCGGTCATCTTCTTTTTCTTCAAACCGGATCCCTCCTCTCTTTTTCTCTTGTGCTTTTTCCGTGCGATCCAGATTGGACCGCACGGAAAAAGCACTCTGCGTCGTATTTCAGTATCTTATTTCTCTGCAGCGAGAGTTGTGTTCATCTTATCCGCGATCTGGTGAAGGGTCTCCTCCATCGTCTCCGGTGCGGACCATACATCGACGAGAGCCTTGGAGGCGTCATCCTCCCAGATTGCCGTGCTCTTGGAGTACGGACGGAAGATCAGAGTTCCCTGCTCCTCGATATTGACGAATGCGGATACATCCATGTCACCGAAGGCTTCGGCAAACGGCTCTGAGCATCCGATATAGCCTGCCATTGTAACGCCGAGTTCGGACTGTTTGATCTGGGATTCTTTATTGGTCAGGTAAGAGATCAGTGACCAGCAGGCGTCCGCCTCATCTGTCTGAGAGTAGACGGACCATCCGAGACCGTTGTAGATCGAGCAGCGCTCTTCCTTCTCGCACTGGCCGTTTCCGTTGACATCCGCGTAGGGCATCATGACCCAGCCGAAGTCATCTGCGTTATCAGCTGTATAGAAGTTGTTGACTGTCCAGGAGCCCTGGCAGATCATGCCGACCAGTCCGGAGAGGAACATTGTGTCGCCGCCGGTAGAGGCCATGGAGTCCGGGGACGGGCAGGCGGGAAGGATCTTCTCCGCGACAAATTTCATAGCTTCGATCGTTGCCGGCTCATCATATCCGGAAGCTGTCTTGTCTTCGGTGATGACTTCTCCGCCGTAGGAATAGATGATGTTGTACCATGTATCCTGGTTGCTGCCGGTGTTGCAGTATGTTCCGTAAACGCCGTCGTCCTTGCCTTTATCGGAGATTTCCTGGGCGGTGGCTGCAAATTCTTCCCATGTCCAGTCATCTGTCGGATAGGCGATGCCGTATTTGTCAAAGATTGCCTTGTTGTAGACTACAGCGATTGTGTCATGGTCCTTCGGAAGTGCGTATACAGATCCGTCATGTGTATATAAATCGGTGATTCCTTCAAAGTAGTTGTTAAGATCAACGGAGTCGTCATTTTCAATGTAGCTGTCAAGATTCATAAGAACGCCGGAGCCCATATATTTCTCTGCGTTGTTGGAGTGCATCCAGAATACGTCCGGCATCTCGCCGCCCGAAACGCCGGCTTCGAGCATTGTCCAGTAGCCGTCCCAGCCGGGAACCGTGAAGTCGACTGTGTAGCCGCTCTCCGCGCCCCACTCATCGGCGATCTGCTGAAGGCCGTCCAGCTGATTGGGATCCCAGATGGCAACAGAGATTGTCTTGTCACCGCCGTTGCTGCTGCCCGCGCCGGCATCGGAACCGGATGAAGAAGAACCGCACGCTGCCATACTG
Organism: Lachnospiraceae bacterium; assembly: GCA_017514845.1. Classification (GTDB taxonomy): domain Bacteria; phylum Bacillota; class Clostridia; order Lachnospirales; family Lachnospiraceae; genus Chordicoccus. Next base: position 714 of record JAFWIM010000179.1, on the reverse strand, counting down.
ACAGCCATTGTCGAAGCCAGAAGAATTGCCATTGCTCTTTTTATCATTGTATTTTCCTCCCATGTGTGTGAAAGATCCTGATCATTGTTTTTTTATTTCGCGCGCTTTTTATGTCTATGATTATAGTTTTCCGTAAACGTCTGTTGAATGATTTCATCTTTCAAGGCTATGTCAATTCGCACATGTCTTTTTATCACATTTCCTGTCAAAATCTCACATAAAAACATTTTCCGATTGCACTTGTTTGGTATAATATCTCAGTGGGGACACTCAGCTACTGCAGGCGGTGAGTTATAAAGTATCAGTATTATTTGCTTCAGATCGTGGAACAGGGTATGGCATGAAATGTAAGACTATGTAGCGGGGCATTAAGGTCAAAGAAGCATAAAGGGTATCGCGATGAGAACAGTAAAATATACAAAAGAAGATAAATTTCAGTGCCTTGAGGATCTTCGGGAGTCTTCCTCTGAGCTTACATTGATCCATATGGGGAGAGAGACATGCATGCCATACCACGCTTTTTCAGGTATCCGCGACGAATATATCCTTCATTTTGTCACCAATGGTCACGGGTTCTATTCGGCAGGGGGAAATACCTGGTCTCTGGAAGCTGGCAATGTCTTTCTGATTTATCCGAACCAGCCCGTTGTATACTGCGCTGACAGCCGGGACCCGTGGAGTTACGCATGGGTGGGCTTTAAGGGTTCCCGCGTG
>JAFWIM010000178.1 GCA_017514845.1 Lachnospiraceae bacterium | reverse complement strand
GACGTCATCCACGCATACTTCGTGGTACATGTCGAGGTAGAGCTGCCGGATTTCCGGATCCCCATCTGTGTGGAACAGAAGACCGGAAATCGGGTCCTTGCTGTAGAGACTGCTGATGAAAAAGTTGGACAAGATACTCTTTCTGCGCAGCACATTAAAGAAGTAGTCACCGAAGGTGTCTTTGCGAATATGGATGTTCAGAAGCACGCTGTCATCAAACACCTCTATGGTCTGGGTGACATACGGGGGCAGGAAGAAGACATCGCCTTCGCGCATGGGAACATTTGCATTCCCCACTTTGTGATTGCGGCATTGCCCGGAGAGCACGTAGAGGACAGTGAAGAAAGAGTGGCTGTGCGTGAATACCGGTGTGTAGCGGAGGTGCCGGACAATATTTACGTTGGAACCTTTGGTGATGGAGAGGTAGGAGAAGAGGTCTTCTTCACGAAGGAGCGTGGGATGCGTGATGAATGGGAAATCGAAAATCAGGAGATGCGCGCTCCGAACATAGTCCTCGATCTCCTTCATGTAAGCTTCTTTGGCTTCGGGGTCGTCTTTGACCTCATAAAACTTTTTATATACTTTTTCTTTTTCCGTGTATTCCAGCAGAGATTGAAGCTGTTCTGTATTACTATCCATGATTCATCCTTATATTAGTCAAAAACCGGGTGACGAAATTTAAGTTAATTTATATTTTACCAAAACACGGTATAAATATTCAATATATTCATGGAGCTCAATGAGAAACGAGGGCTGCAGGCCACCGGGTGGGAATAGAAATCAGGAAAAAGATTACTGGAAACCGTCGGCGATTGGGATTAAGAATGCAGCATTAAATAATTAAAGAGAGGTAACATCATGTCGCAGATAAGTGAAAAAATACGAAGAGATTTTGGCGCAACAGACAGAAAACGAGATGAGGGTCTGAAGACTCCGGTTGGCATCGTGCGAGTTGACGATATTGTATATGGGGATGATCCGATCTGGCAGAGCCTGGATGTTTACCGCCCGCGGAAGGCTGATGATACACCGCTCCCGGTGATCGTCAGCGTGCACGGCGGCGGATGGGTCTATGGCGATAAGCAGGCATATCAGTATTACTGCATGAGCCTGGCGGAGAGGGGATTTGCGGTCGTGAATTTCTCCTACCGCCTGGCACCGGAGAACAAGTTCCCCGCACCGCTGGAAGATACCTGCGCTGTATTTGCATGGGTGCTTGCGCATGCGGAGGAGTATCATTTTGACGTAAAAAATGTATTTGCAGTCGGAGACTCTGCGGGAGCACATACATTGGAGCTCTTTGCCGCGCTCTGCACGAACAGAGAATACCGGGATCTGGTCGGAATCAATCCGCCTGAGAACTTTGTACCTAAGGCGATCGCACTGAACTGCGGCGTGCATATTGTCACTGTGTCGGATCAGCCGAAGGATAAATTTTCCACAGACCTTATGGCTGACTATCTCCCAAATAAGGGAACGGAAGAGGAACTTCGGAAAGTTAATGTCATGGAGTGGATCACAGAGGAGTTCCCGCCTGCATTTCTTATGACAGCCCGGGATGATTTCCTGAAGTTCCAGGTGCCGGGGATTGTCGGAGCGCTTCTCGCTAAGAATGTAAGTCATGTCCTCCGCTTTTACACTGACCCCGAAATAAAGCTGGGGCATGTATTTCATCTTGACATCCGCCTGGATGAGAAAATCGGCTGCAACGATGAGGAGTGCAGATTTTTCCGGGGCTTCCTGAATTGAGACGGCTTTCTTCTGATGGAGCCTCCTCAATGCGGGTCAGAAAAAAGCGCATGAAAAAATGTCAATTTCGGTTGATCGTTTCGCACCTACAAGGGCAGCGCTCTTTTTCCTACAATAAGCTCATAACAAATAACGCTTCTGCTGAAAGAGCTAAGGAGGAATATCATGACAGACTATAAAGCATTATGTGAGCAGATTATAGAAAAGACAGGTGGAAAAGAGAATATAAAAGGTGCCTTCCACTGCATGACAAGATTACGCCTTACACTGGCGGATAATTCCAAGGTGGACATCGAAGGCTTAAAGGCAGTTCCGAAGGTCCTCGGAGCCCAGTTCTCCGGTGAACAGTTCCAGGTCATCATTGGCCCGACTGTCGGCCAGGTGTACAAGGATTTCTGTGATATTACAGGTCTCAGCACAAACAAAGCAGTAGATGAAAACCTGGATGCCAATCTGACGGAAGGCGGAAAGAAGCCGTTCAACATTAAAGATCTTCCGTCGGCAGCACTTGATTATCTCTCCGGTTCTGTAGCCCCGTGCCTGCCGATCATGCTTGGCGCCGGCTTCTTCCGGATGTTCTACTCGCTTCTCGGATCCGGTCTTTTAAATGTTCTTCCCGATGACTCAGCTTTCATGCAGTCAATTAATGCAATCGGAAATACAGGATTCTACTTCCTGCCGATTTTCGTGGCCTGGGCAGCAGCTAAGAAGAGGAAGACCAACATCCAGATGGCGCTTGTGCTCAGCGCACTTCTGCTCGCTCCGGAAATCAGGGCAATCGTGGATGCCGGAAATCCGTTCCGATTCTACGGCGCAATCCCGATGCAGCTCAATGATTATTCATCCGCAGTTCTGCCGCCGCTCCTTCTTGTCTGGGCACTCAGCTACGTATATCCGTTCGTTGACAAATACATGCCGAAGTCACTGAAGGTAATCGGAACTCCGTTTGTAACTCTTATCGTAATGGCACCCCTTACACTGTGCGGTTTAGCTCCGCTCGGCAGCTGGATCGGCAAAGTTCTGACAATGATCATCGGTGTTGTTTATCAGTACGCCGGCCCGCTGGCTGTCGGTCTGATCGGCGCTCTCTGGATGTTCATGATCGCAACAGGAATGCATATCGCAGTTATTCAGATGGCAATCATCAATATGATGACCGCCGGAAACGACCCGGTCGTACTTGCAGGTTCAACAGTTGCCAACTATGCTCTGATGGGACTCGCTCTTGCCTACTTCATCCGCTCAAAGGGTGAGGAGAAGCAGATGGCAGGTGCAAATGCAGTCACCCTCATCGCGGGCGGTCTCTCCGAGCCGACGATCTTCGGCGTCCTTCTCCAGAATAAACGTGCTATGATGTATCAGGTGGTTGCCGGCGGTATTGGCGGTGTGGTCTGCGGAATCCTTCACGCAAGCTTCTACACAATGGCAGCTGCGAACTTCATGAATGCTCTCGGTTTTGTGGGCGGCCCGGCAGACAACTTTGTAAAAGGTGCAATTTCCTGCGCAGTAGGATTCGGCATTGCGCTCGTCATCGGAGTAGTGCTCGGATTTGATAACACCAAGGGATCGATCTTCAAGAAGAAGGCATAAGTAAGGACTTGAGAAAGGAGAGCATATGATTATTTTAGGTATTGATATTGGAGGAACCAACTTTCGCATCGGCGCAGTCAACGAGAAGAATGAGCTTGTGAAATTTGAAAAGGTACCGGTCGGAACAGTTTTCTATTCGGGTGACATACTGAGCGATCTCACATCAAAAATCAAGTCATTCGGAGAAGATCTTGACTACACTGCAGTGGCCATCGGCTTTCCCGCAACGCTGAACGCGGATCGAAGCCGTGTGGTCCAGGCCCCGAACATTCCTTTTATGGAGAACCTGCCGGTCTGCAGCGTGCTGCGTGAGGCACTCGGAGTTCCGGTATATGCGGAACGTGACGTCACTTATGCGCTCTGCTTTGATTCAAATAAATATCAGATCCCGAATTCCGGCATGACCTGCGGCATTTATTTCGGGACAGGAATCGGAAACGCGATTTCCATCAACGGTATACCGCTGGTCGGAGCGCACGGCACGGCGGGTGAGATCGGCCACATCCCGGTGGCACACAGTGAGGCAGTCTGCGGATGCGGAAATATCGGATGCTCGGAGGCAGTCGCCGGCGGCAAAGCCCTGGCGAAGCTCCAGAGAGAGAAGTATCCGGACACATCGATCGGGGATATGTTCGCATGCCACAGCGAGGATGCAGAGCTCCGTGACTTTGTGGATATGATGGCGATTGTCGTGGCAACAGAGGTCAATATTCTTGATCCTGATTATATGATCCTCGGCGGAGGAGTATTTGCAATGAAAGGATTCCCGATGGATTATCTCACCGAGAGAATCGAAGCGAGAGTCAGAAAACCGCTTCCGCTGGAAGAGCTGAATCTTATCTATGCGGAGGATGAACCGGACAAGAGTGTAGTCGGCGCAGCAATCTATGCGCGGAGTAAGATGAAATAATAGCAGGCAGTAAAAAAGCCGGCCTAGAGCAATAGGAGAAAAGATATGCTTGAGATATATGATATTCAAACGGAATACCGCACGAACCCGTTGGGAATCGATGAGAAGAGGCCGGCTTTCAGCTGGAAACTGCGCTCAGAAAAAAACGATACAATGCAGACCGGATACAGGATCGTGGTATCGCCCAAAGATGCCGGAATATGGAACCGGGTCTGGGACAGCGAATGGATCGAGTCCGACCAGAGCGTATATCTGGTATACGCCGGAAAAGAATTAAAGCCGAGGACAGAATATCTGATCGATATTTATGTTCGAGATAACTATGGCAGAACAGCAAGCGCTGAGACCGGTTTTGAGACGGGACTTATGGATGCAGGTCAGATTTCGGCGGATTTCATAACACATGGGTTTTCAGATGAGATGGAAGCCCCGGCTGTATTTGCACGAAACTTTGCCGCGGCGAAAAAGGTCGCCAAGGCAAGAGCATATGTCTCTGCCCTCGGCGTGTACTGCATACATTTGAATGGAAAGAGGGTCGGCGAGGATCGATTCGCGCCCAGATGGACTTCTTATCAGGAGCGACTTCAGTACCAGACCTACGACATCACAGGATATCTTGAAAAGGAGAACCGCGTTGAGATCACGGTCGGCAACGGGTGGTATAAAGGTATTCTCGGTTTTTATAACCAGGGCTGCCATTACGGAAAAAGAACAGCAGTCATCGCTGAGATCGAACTTACTTACGAGGACGGCAGCAGGGATGTTATTAAGACGGATGAGAGCTGGAAATCAACCACAGGACCGATCAGGTACAGTGAAATATACCATGGCGAAGTGATCGATCACAATCTGCCGAAGCAGGAAGAAGTGCCTGCTGTAGTTTACGATTATCCGAAGAAGAACCTGACCGCCCAGGAGAGCGAGCCGGTGAGGATCACGCAGCGCGTTGAAGCCAGAGAGGTGATCCACTCACCTGCCGGCGAAACGATTATTGATTTCGGACAGAATCTCACTGGCGTGGTCGAAGCAAGGCTTTACTGCGAAGCCGGCACGAAAGTAGTGCTGAGGCACGCGGAGGCTTTGGATGAGAATGGCAACCTGTTTACGGCGAATCTGAGGACAGCGAGAGCAACAGACACTTTTATTACGGGTGGAGCTCCTGTGGAAGTTTTTCTTCCTGAGTTCACATTCCATGGCTTCCGCTATGTCGCGGTGGAGGGCCTTGAGGAAGTAAATAAAGAGGACTTTACCGCGTGCGTGATCCATACAGATTTTGCCCGCGGGGGACAGTTCTTCTGTGATAACGCCGCTGTGGATCAGCTGGCAAGAAATATCGACTGGACTATGCGGTCGAATTACCTGGATGTTCCAATGGATTGTCCGCAGAGAGATGAGCGCCTCGGCTATACGGGAGACGCGGAAATTTTCCTCCCGACAGCGCTTTTTCATGGAAATCTGGCACTCTTTTACCGCAAATGGCTCCGGGATCTCCGAGTCGAGCAGACCGAGGAGTTCGGCGTGCCGCTCACGGTGCCAGATGTCCTGCGGACACATGCCTGCGTGTCGATCTGGCACGATGCTGCGACAATTGTTCCGTGGCTCATCTGGCAGACGTACGGTGATCTCAGGGTCCTCAAAGAGCAGTATGAGAGCATGAAGGAGTCAGTGGAGTATACCCGCAGGCAGGCGGGGGAGGAAGGCCTTCTCACAGTTTCCAACAGTTCTCAGTTCGGAGACTGGGTCGCGCTGGATGCTCCCAAAGGTCCTTTCCGCCCGACCGGGAAAGGCGAGGTGCTGCACCCGAGCATGGACGAAAAAGGCGGCGGCACAGATTCCCATCTAATCGGAAATGTATATTACCTGTATTCCATTGATATTTTGGTAAAGACCGCTGAAGCTCTCGGAAAAGATGATGACGCGCTAAAGTACAGACAGCTCTACGAGGATGTTAAGTCCCGGTTCCAGGATGAATACATCACACGGAACGGAAGGCTGGCAAGCCCGACACAGACGGCTGCCGCGCTGGTGCTGTATTTTGATCTGGCTCCGGAGAAAGACCGGAAGAAGATCCTGGACCAGCTGGTACTTCAGCTGGTGAAGACCGGAAAGCATTTGCACACCGGTTTCGTGGGAACAGAGTATCTGCCGCATGTGCTGAGTGAATACGGCCTGCATCAATTTGCAGGAGACATTCTTCAGAAAGACGATTGCCCGTCGTGGCTCTATGCAGTGAAGCTGGGCGCGACCACAGTATGGGAACTGTGGGACGGTGTCAACGAGGATCACAGCTTCAATATGTTCACTATGAATTCGCTGAATCAGTACGGTTTTGCGACGATCGGGGACTGGATGGTGAAGCGTCTGGCGGGAATTTCACCGTTGGCTCCCGGTTACAGGAAGAGCCGCATTGCTCCGCAGCTCGTTCGAGGAATCCCGGGGGTGGAGGCTTCCTATGAGACGCCGTACGGAAGGCTTGCATGCAAACTGACCTGCAGGGATGGAAGAATGACAGCGGATATAGAGATTCCTGCAAATGCCACAGCAGAAGTAGCACTTCCCGGACAGGCGGTGAAGACACTCGGATCCGGCAGATACCACTTTGAGTATGAGACCGCACTGTCCTTTGAGGCGACAAAGTACTCGGAGGATTCTACATTGAAACAGCTGATGGCGGATCCGGATGCGCGGGCATATTTCGAGGAGAGGGATCCGAAGCTGGCCAGGAATCCTATGGTCCTCAATTTTGCGGGACGGGCTTCAATTCTCGAGATCAAGAAGACAATGCCGAATACCATGGTGCCGACGAGCGCTTATCCTATATTTGACGAAATGATTGACATGCTGAATCGAAAGGAGAAAGAAAGATGAAACTGGCAATAGGAAATGACCATGTCGCGGTGGACATGAAGAATGAAATAAAAGAATATCTTGAAAGTAAAGGAATAGAAGTTATCAATGTCGGAACGGATAAAACCGAGCGCTTCAATTATCCGGTGGCCGGGTATAAGGTTGCGAGGATGGTCGCGGACGGCGAGGTGGATGCCGGCGTGCTTATCTGCGGGACCGGCGTTGGGATTTCTCTTGCGGCCAACAAAGTGCACGGGATTCGGGCCTGCGTGTGCAGCGATCCCTACACAGCAAAGCTATCCAAGCAGCACAATAACACCAATATCATTGCTTTCGGTGCCCGCGTGATTGGCATCGAGACGGCGAAGATGATTGTGGACGAGTGGCTGAATGCAGAGTATGAGGGCGGCAGGCATCAGACAAGAATTGACATGATTGCGGAGATCGAGACGACGCAGAGGCTGGCGGCTGCAGAAGGTTAAGCCGGGGCGGTTCTTTTCGCGAGAAACACCAGTCCAGAAAAGCTGTAGCGAAGTTCCATAATTCGTCGTAAACATCATCTTCATCGAAAAACGCAGGTCCTAACTCCGAACTAAGAAACGCTGGCGCGTTTCTGATTTCGAAGAGAAGGACCTGCTTTTGTTTCTTACGAAGATGGATGCTTTACGACGAAAGCGGACAGCTAAAACAGCTTGCCTGATCCGGTAATTCATGCGAAAAGAACCGTCCCCAACTTGTCATTCGACTATTGAAAGCGCCTCATCGATCCTCGCGCGATACTGGTCAATGTTCCGGCCTACGACAGGCAGCGTCAGGACCTTGCCCTCGCTGTCCACGAAATAGGTGGTCGGAAAAGCGCTGAGCTGAAGCGTGTTCTGAAGATCTTCGGTCTGCACGATATTGGTATACGTGACGCCGTTCTCCTCAAGAATCCGTTTCGCTTCGGTGAGGATTGCTTCGTCCCCGCCCAGCGCGTCATCGCAGAGCCCGACAAGCTGGCAGCCTTTTTCCTCAAGCTCATGGCTCAGCTCTTCAAGATCCGGAAGCTCGATTATGCAGTGAGTGCACCACGTTCCCCAGACGTTGATCATGGTTACTTTATGGCCGGCGAACAGATCCTCGCTCTTTACGGGATTTCCGTCCAGATCCGTTGTTTCAAATGTCAGCACGTCCCCGATATT
>JAFWIM010000177.1 GCA_017514845.1 Lachnospiraceae bacterium | reverse complement strand
TGGAAACACCGCACTCCCTGGCAAGAAACTGTATAGAGACATCCTTTCTTTGTGCCATGTTGAATCACCTCATAATGGAATCTATTTCAATACGCTCGAAACATTGCGCGAATCCGATAATCGTAATGCAGGCGATTTCATCGCCCTTTTATCGGGAACTGCTGACGCAGCTTCCGATAAGACTATATCTATTATACACAAAGATGCTTTATATATCAAGAAATGTAAATTTACATTAATTGTTGAAAATAAACATATAAAAGCTCCTTGAATTGTCAAAAATGACAGTCTTTTAATAGTTTTAAATCCTGCATTGACGTTGATATTTAGTATGGATATAATGGTGGTGTGAAAATATACATTGAGTAATGTAAATTTACATGAGCGTAGAGTAGAAAGGAGAACACTATGGCAAAGAACTATAGCAAGACGGCAAATGAAATTCTCCGGCATATCGGAGGAGAGGGCAACATCTCACACCTGGAACACTGTTCCACCAGGCTTCGTTTTTCTGTAATTGATCCTTCAAAGGTAAATCGGAACGCGATAAAAGCTACTTCCGGCGTGATGGGTGTTGTTGGAAGCGGAAATCAGTGCCAGGTCGTAATCGGAAATGATGTAATCGAGGTATATGATGAGGTGATGAAGCTGGGCACCTTTACCGGCAGCAATCAGGCGCCTTCTGACAGTGGCCCCAAAGATATCGGAGCTATGGTTCTGGACTTTATGGTCGGCGTATTTCAGCCTCTGGTTCCCGCCATAGCCGGCGCCGGTATTTTGAAAGCGGTACTCTCTCTTCTGGTATTGATTGGTGTAATGCAGGCCGGCAGTCCATGGCACACGATTCTGAACAATGGCGCAGATGCTGCTCTTTACTTCCTTCCGCTTATGGTCGCAACAACAATGGCAACAAAGCTCAACATGAACCGACTGGTAGCTATTGCGGTAGTAGGGGCGCAGATTCTCCCGTCGATCACAGCTGCTCTCGGTGAGGGCATTTCGCTCTTTGGTTTCAAGCTCCAAAGCGTAGCTTACACGTATCAGGTATTTCCGGCTATTCTGACAGTAGCAGTGCTCTACTTTGTCGAGAAGTTTTTCACCAAAATTTCTCCCAAGCCGATTCGGGTATTCTTTGTGCCGATGATGTGCTTTATTATTGTCACACCTCTGTCGTTGGCATTCCTGGCACCGTTAGGTTATAATATTGGTCAGCTTTTAACGACTGCCATTCTCTTTATGTATGATAAACTCGGTTGGATAGCTGTGGCTCTTCTGGCTGCGATTCTTCCTTTCATGATCTCCCTTGGCATGCATAAGGCACTGGTCCCATATGCAGTATCGGCAATCACCAATTCTGGTGTTGAATTCCTGTATATGCCCGCTTCACTTGCGCATAACATCTCAGAAGGTGGTGCCTGCCTGGCAGTTGCCCTCAAGACGAAAGACGAAGATCTTCGTCAGGCTGCAATTTCTGCCGGCATTTCCGCTATATTCGGCATCACTGAACCTGCGCTTTACGGCGTCACCCTTCAGCACAGGAAGGCACTTGCCGGTGTTGTGATCGGCAGCTTTATAGGTGGCCTCAGCATTGGTCTTATGGGCGTACGCGCATTTGTTGCCATGGGACCCGGACTTGCCGGAATGGCTATGTTCGTAGATCCTGCTGACAATATGAACATCGTATGGGCATTTGCAGGATTTGCCGTTTCTCTGGCAGTTTCCTTCATTGCGACCCTGTTCCTGTTCAAGGATAAAGTCGGAAGTGACGAAACAGGCAGTTCCGCCGACACGGAAGTGAAAAATGATGTCACACCCGGCACTCTCGCAAGTCCTATGGAAGGTACGTTAATATCTCTTGACCAGGTAAAAGACGAGGTCTTTTCGACCGGCGTTTTGGGCAAAGGTGCAGCGATCGTCCCGGCAAAAGGAGAGTTGTACGCCCCCTGTGACGGCACAATTACGATGGTCCCGGATACCAAACATGCTATTGGCATGTCGGCCCCCGGCGGAGCTGAAATACTGATGCATGTAGGTATGGATACAGTCGCCCTGAACGGCAAGCACTATGAGCCTCAGGTAAAAGAAGGCGATAAGGTAAAGAAAGGTCAGATCTTACTAAGATTCGATATGGATGCTATCAAGGCAGCCGGATATGAGTTAACTACCCCGGTCGTAATAACAAATTCTGATGAGCTGACTGTGACTGCTATGACCAGCGGTCCGGTAGTTCCCGGATCGGATATTCTTGAGTGGAGGTAAAGCGCATGAGTTTTCCGAAAAACTTCTTATGGGGCGGCGCTGTCGCCGCGAATCAGGTCGAAGGTGCATGGAATATTGGCGGTAAAGGATTGAGTGTCGCTGATGTAGCTGCATATAAGCCAAATGTAGATGTTAAAGATTATAAGGCTTCTACAGCGGTATCACTGGAAAACATTAAAAAGGCCATGGCGGATGAGGATACCGTCTATTATCCAAAGCGGAGAGGGATTGATTTCTATCATCACTACAAAGAGGATCTGGCATTATTTGCGGAAATGGGCTTCAAAGCATTTCGCCTGTCAATTGCATGGACACGTCTTTTCCCTACTGGTGAAGAAGAACTGCCCAATGAAGAGGGTCTTGCGTTCTATGAAGCAGTTTTCAGGGAAATGCAGAGGTTGCACATAGAGCCCATTGTCACTTTATCCCACTATGAGATGCCGTTAGCCCTTGCACTGAAGTACAATGGCTGGACAGACCGAAGAGTCATCGATTTGTTTGAGCGTTTCTGCAGAGTTTGCTTTGAGCGCTTCGGCAAATACGTAAAATATTGGCTGAATTTCAATGAGATAGATAGTATCATACGCCACTCCTTTATTACTGCGGGCATCATTCCGGAGTATTGCGGCGAACGAGGCGAACTGGCCTGCTGCTATCAGGCTGCGCACAATCAGTTCGTTGCCGGAGCCAGGGTGACCAAACTTATGCGGGAACTTGTAGACGGCGCGAAGATGGGGCTGATGCTCACAAAGCTTACGACCTATCCGCGCACATGCGCACCGGAAGATGTAGCTGCCACTCAAAAGAAAAATCTTGAGAATCTTTTCTACGCTGACGTTCAGGTGTTCGGAGAGTATCCTGCCCTGATTCTGCAGGATCTGAAGCGCAGAGGACTTGCTCCCTGTATGGAACCCGGAGACCTTGACCTCATTCGCAAGTATACTGTGGACTTTGTCTCCTTCAGTTACTATATGACTATGACAGAATCAGTGGATCCCAATGCTGAGCGCACCCCCGGCAACACTGTCCTGGGTGTCAAAAATCCATATCTGCCAAGTTCTGAATGGGGATGGCAAGTCGATCCGACAGGGCTCCGAATTTCCTTGATCGAGCTCTATGACCGCTACAGAAAACCTCTGTTCATAGTGGAAAACGGACTTGGGATGCGGGACACAGTAGAGGAGGACGGTTCTATTCACGATGCTTATCGAATTGACTATTTCCGTTCCCACTTCCGGGCCATGAAGGAAGCCGTGGAAGAAGGCGTGGAATTAATGGGCTATACCAGCTGGGCACCGATTGATCTTGTCAGTGCCGGCACTAATCAGATGAGCAAACGGTATGGCTTCATATATGTTGACCAGGATGATTTGGGGAACGGGTCACTTGCACGCACCCGCAAGGACAGCTTTTACTGGTACAAAAAGGTCATTGAGAGCAATGGGGAAGATTTGACCTGATAATCGACATGTGCCTGACCTTTAAATGCTTTTTTTGTCATGTAGTGGATATCGGCAATCTGTTTCGCGGTGACACAGGCAGTGATCTGATTCATAGCGGCGGCGATGAAAATGATTTCGCCGGCTCGCATACCGGTCTCAATAGCTAACAAAATCATAAAGCCCTCGGGCTTGGAAGTTTCTGCTTTGTTGCTTCCCGGATCCGATGTATTTCTGCAGGTGAGAATATTTTCTCATCTGCTTCTTTTTTACTGCAGTTGCAGTCTTTGTAGAAATTCTTAGCAGAAATCCTTTTGCGCACGCCTGAACTCGTCAACGCAATCGCTGCGGAGTTTGATGTGTCAATGGACTTCTTTCTCTGCCTAACAAGTATTCCAGATAGAAACAGGCGAGATGAGCTGGTGCTTTCTGAGAAGCCACCAGCTCATTTAATGGAGTGGTAGCTCTTTTTATGAAACAGGTGCCAAATATCAAAAATAGACAATTGTCATCCATAAATACAGGAAGAGCCAAGATAGCAATTTCCATTATACTGAAACCAACAAAAGGAACGGAGAATTGTACTATGAAATGGGCCAG
>JAFWIM010000176.1 GCA_017514845.1 Lachnospiraceae bacterium | reverse complement strand
ATGGGTGTCATGGAGATCGGTGATGACAACTCTTCCCCGCAGCAGCAGCGTCTCATGATCCTGAACGCACAGAAGGGAATTAAATACAAGCTTGCGAAGGACGTCGCTTCTGTCACGGAAACCGGTGTGACTTTGAGGGATTTGAAGACAAAGGCGGAGGAGACGATAGAATGCGACTCGCTGCTCATTTGCCGAGGCTACACAGGCCGTCCGAAGATCTACGATGAGCTTCTTAAAGAAATGAGTGAGGTCTATCTGATCGGCGACAGCAAGATGAAGATCCGCTGTAATGATAAGAGAAATATCGGCGATGCCATCCTCGAGGGCTGGCAGATTGCGAACAGGATTTGATCGGAGGGAAATAAAATGACGAATATGACAAAACATCCCCTTAGGATCACAGCGGACGCGCTGAAGAACGCATTTGCCCTGAATGGGTTCAGACTGTATGACAACGGGGAGTACCCGGAGCTCGAGAAAACAGATATCAACGTTAAGATTTTTGATAATCCGGGTGCGATAACAAAGCCGGTCCTCCTCATGGACGGACAGTATGCGCTCCGCACTCAAATCCTTCCATTCCTGCTTCCTCACGCAGCGGCGGACGGAATTGTCTGTGCGGCAGCGACCGGCAAGGTCTTTGACGGCGCGGACCCGGCTTTCCCTGCGCACATGAAGACAGAAGGCGTGATTACTGCGGATCTCAATCTTTATGATCTGGGTGTGCTGTGGAATAAAATAGTGAAATGCGCATTCGGCGCGGCCTACAGCGCCGAACTTCAAAAATGCGGCGAGGCTGCGAAGGCTGCGGACCTTTCGACATGGGGGCAGGGAGCACTCTCCGAGCACACTCTGGCTGAGCCGTCTACATGGGAGATACGTGTCACGGATCCACAGGGCGGGACATTTGTGCTGGGCTGGTTCGGAACGCTTACCTGGCTTGGGACAGCGCTCCTCGGCAGGTCCGCCGCTGCCGGATCCTGCTACGCGTTTTCCATTGACGTAGATGATGCCGCATGCAGGAAATTTGACATTGCGGATCGCACAGAACTTTTCGACAACAGCCAAAAGTTTCTCGGAGCTTACTGTGATGGGTCTGTCTCAGCGACGGAAGCGTTTGAGGACCGCTGCAGAGACGTGCTTCGCACGATGGGCTATTCAGAGGGATTCGGTCCGAAGATCTATCCGGACGGCATTTACAAGAAAATGAATATGATCCAGGACGAGTGGGATCTCAATAATAAGGGCGTACTCTTAAAGGAGGCTCTGGGGGACGGCGTCGGTCTGCCGACGGTCCTCACGCCCGCGATCGAGCAGATCCTGAGTGAAAAGTGGACTCATGGAGAGACTTCCGCAAGGGCATTCGAAATATCTCATATCTTTATGCCGAGGCGGGGCGGTTATCCGGTCGAGAAGCTGGCGGTTTCATTTGCCGCCTACGGCGATGATATAGACTTTGCGACCTTTAAAAATCAGGTCGGAGATTTCCTCACAAAGATCGGCAACAAGAATCACTTCTATGTTCCTACGAATATGGCGATCGCCTATACCACAAGCGAGTGCTGTGTCATTCTCGATGAGAAAATGCGCTATCTTGACGGCAATTTCGGCGGTATAAGCCCGATTGCCGAGAAGAACTTTGGTATCGGGACACATGCTTACATGGCAAATCTCGAGCTGGCCGCCCTTAAACGGAAAGCCGACGAGGAATACGGGTATATTGCTCCGGAACTCAGGTGATCAATTCACAAATAAAAAAACGGCATCATGAATCCGTCTCATGATGCCGCTTTTTTTATGTTGTAGTATAGTATTCCGCACATGACGATCGCCGCTCCGACCAGGGAGAGCGGTCCCAGCATCTCTCCGTAGAAGATGGCGACCAGCGTGGGATTCAGGATCGGCTCGATCGCATTGATGATGGAGGCGGTCACCGGATCCGTATACTTTGTGCCGGTGGTGAAGAAAATGTAGGCGATACCTACCTGGAAGGCACCGAGCAGGAAGACTGCCAGGAGCACCGGGAAGGTAAAGTCAGTCTCATGGACTACCATGGGAGAGAAGATCACCGCGCACCCGAGCTGGCCGAAGAAGACGGACGAGAGCGCATCGCCTTTATCAAAGCTGTTCAGCATGAAGACACCCGCGTAGAAGATACCGGACAGGAGAGCGAGCAGGTTGCCCAGCCATTTTCCCGAGGCGATTCCCTCAAAAAAGAAGCACAGGATACCTGTGAAGACAATCAGGATCGATACGAGCTCCGTCCGTGTCGGCTTCTTTCCGAAAATAAGGAACAGCAGAACTACGATCCAGACCGGGGCAGTGTTCTGAAGGATGATGACGTTGCCTGCGGTCGTCATTTTATTGGCGACCGAGAACAGTGTGGTGACGCCAGCCAGGCAGACCGCACCGACGATCACGGTGAAGTTCACCTTTATTTTGTGATGTGTGGCGGCTAAATAAATGCCGATAACGACAGCGGCAATGACGTTCCTTACACCGTTGATGGCAAGCGGGTTCCATGGGATGATCTTGATCAGCACTCCTCCCGTCGAAAAGAGGAAGGAGGCCAT
>JAFWIM010000175.1 GCA_017514845.1 Lachnospiraceae bacterium | reverse complement strand
TGTGCTTTAATTGCCTCCAGTATTCTGCGATGGGCAGCCGCTGTCGACTCGCTGTTCCGGGTCACATATAAGCGCTCCTGCAGCAGGATTCCCTGTGTGATTGCAGGGTACAGATTATGTATCACGAGGTTCCTGCTGCAGCCCGCCAGGAACGTGTGGAACTCTATATCGATCTCATAATAGTTTTCTCCGGACGAGACAGCTTTTTCCAGACGGACGCAGATGTCCTCCAGTTCATGGATCTGCTTCGCTGTAATATTTTCTGCCGCCAGCGCCGCAATCTTCGGCTCTATCATGAGGCGTACATCCAGAAGGTCCCCGGTGAGCTGCTTCTCATTCGCATACATGAGCAGACCGAGCGGGTCCTCCACCGCGCGTGCCCGCGCAGCAATGAAAGTGCCTGATCCTCTGCGGACTTCGAGTATGTGCTTGTCCGCCAGCATTTGTATAGCTTTTCGAATTGTATTGCGGCTCACCTCGAACTGCTCGGCCAGAATGAGCTCATTGGGGAGCTTGGCTCCCACCTGATAATTCTCGCGGTACAGATACTCGGATAATACATTTGCGGTTTTTTCCGGCAGAGATTTATATTTGATGGATTTCATATCTGATTCCCTTTCGATACTCTCTATTTGCGTGTTTTATACAGTGTAAACAGCCCACCGATCAGCATCCCAATTCATTCTTTTATACATCAAAATTATATCAAATAAAGTACCAATTTGTCTAAAAACATTCAAAGTCCTTAACCATTGAGTCCATTTGCATACATCATATTGCGGCACCGATACGTGTACGGTTTAATAGGAGCAGGAAGGCTGTTCCGTGGAGGTGACTATGCAGATATATGATGTGGCCGTTATCGGCGCCGGCGTCGTCGGAAGCGCCGTGGCAAGAGAACTTACCAGATATGAATTAAAGACTCTCGTTCTTGAAAAAGAGCTTGATGTGGCGACCGGAAATTCCAGCCGCAATACCGGCATGCTGCACGCCGGCTTCACATACAGGCCGGGCAGCCTGCGGGCCGAGTGCGCGGTCGAGGGCAATCAGGAGTTCGACACGGTCGCCCGCGAGCTGGGCGTTCCGTTCAAGAGGACCGGAAAGCTGGTCATAGGTTTCACAGACCAGGATCTTGCCAATATACTCAAGTTCAAAAGGATCGGTGAAATCAACGGTGTCAAAGACATTCGCATGATCAGCAAGGACGAAATACAGAGGATCGAGCCGAACGCCGGCGGGGAATTTGCAATGCACGTGCCCGCATCCGGCATTCTCGATCCGATGGCCTACACCATCGCGTTGGCTGAGAATGCAGCTATGAACGGCGCGGCCTTCCGTTTTGGGTGCAGGGCAACCGCAATCATACGGGTATCGAAGGATGAGGCAGCTGCACTGATGAAAGCTCCCGATCAGGGAGACAATCTCCCGGGTGATATTGACGCCCTCTATAAAGTCGGAACTTCCGGAGAAAAACTTCCCGCTGACGTTCTCTATAAAATCGAGACCTCCGGCGGAACATTTCTCACAAAATGGGTCGTGAACTGTGCAGGAGCCTACGCGGCCGTTATCTCCGAGATGCTCGGCTACCCGAAATACTATCAGCGTGGCTTCAAGGGCGAGTACTTCGTGCTCGACAAAAAGGCCGGAGCGTTCCTTAAAACGCCGGTCTATCCGGCACCGAATGATAAGGGAGGCTTCTCGACCCACGCGACCCCGACGGTCGACGGAAATATTCTGGTAGGTCCGGACTCCTATCTGACAGAAGACCTCGAGGATTATGCCAATATAAAAGAGCGCCTCGACGGCCTCTTCCGTGACGGGTCCCGGATGTTCACGCAGATGAAGCGCGAATACTTCATCCGCAATTTTGCCGGTATCCGCTGGAAGAACTGCGACCCTGAGACCGGCGAAGTGCTGGACTTCATTCTGGAATCCGACAGCGCGCATCCCTGCACGGTCAATCTCGTCGGCATCGAATCCCCGGGCGTCACCTCGGCACTTCCGCTAGCAAGACGGACTGTCAAAAAAATCCTTGACGGGCAGGACGCGCTCGGGCAGCCGGTGGCAGTCAATCCCGACTTCAACCCGATACGAAAAGCAATCCCACGGTTCTCAGAAATGACAGTAGATGAAAAGCGTGAAGCCATCAGAAAGGATCCGAACTACGGTCAGGTCGTCTGCCGCTGTGAGAACGTAACTAAGGCGGAAATTCTCGCCGCTATCCACAATCCGCTCGGAGTATCCACAATGACCGGCATCAAAAACCGGACCCGCTCCATGATGGGACGCTGCCAGGGCGGATACTGCCAGATGCGGATCACGGAGCTTCTCGAGCAGGAGCTTGGATTAAAGCCCGAAGACATACGATATCAGAGAGAGAACGGCTGGTTCTTTGCGGGCCGGGTGAGAGAGGTGGAATGACATGGCAGAAAGGAAAATGCAGAAAGACGTCGTTATCGTGGGAGGCGGTCCCGCAGGTCTCGCAGCCGCCGTCCGTCTCTACGATAAGGGAGTAAAAGATATTCTCATTCTGGAGCGCGAATCAAAGCTCGGCGGCATCCTCAGGCAGTGCATCCACGACGGATTTGGTCTGACCCGCTTCGGCGAGACACTCAGCGGTCCCGAATACGCAAAGCGCTTCATCGATGAGACACTGAAACGAAATATTCCCTATATTACGGATACAACCGTTATCAATGTGACTCCGGAAAAACTGGTGATCGCAGCCCACGCAGACGGTCTCATTGAAGTGCAGGCCAAAGCGGTGATCCTTGCGATGGGCTGCCGTGAGCGCACCCGCGGCGCTCTGGCAATCCCCGGCACACGGCCGGCGGGCATACTCACAGCCGGCGTTGCCCAGTCCTACATTAACCTGCACAACCGCATGCCGGGCAAGGAAATCGTCATTCTCGGTTCCGGTGACATAGGCATGATCATGGCCCGCCGCCTTACTCTCGAAGGAGCGCATGTCATCGGCGTTTTTGAAGTCATGCCGATCCCGAGCGGGCTACCGAGGAATATCGAGCAGTGCCTCCATGATTATGATATCCCTCTGTCCCTCAGCCATACGGTCAGCGACATAAAAGGGACGGACCGCCTCGAAAGTGTGACGATTTCAGAGGTGGATGAACATTTGCAGCCCATCCCCGGCACCGAGAAGGAATATCCTTGTGATACTCTGATCCTGTCCGTCGGACTCATCCC
>JAFWIM010000174.1 GCA_017514845.1 Lachnospiraceae bacterium | reverse complement strand
GCTGCTCCTGTTAACCCCGCGCAGCTGGAAGAGATATAATTAAGTAAAGGAAATATTTATGCCAAATATTATGACAAAAGAAAGGTATCAGAGCCTTCCGGTGAAGACCCTCAGAGAACTTGCGAAAGCCCGCGGCATTAAAGGAATGTCCACGCAGAAAAAAGCGGTCATCATAGAGGCGATGCTTGAGCTCGATGCCAAGGAGGCGGCAGCGGAAAAGGCCGCGGCCGCCGAAATCAGGGATAAGGCGCCGGATTGTATCGGCGCATATCCGGCGGGGAATGGCCGGGAAGAAGATAACGAATCCCCCGCCGAGCCTTCGGAGACCGTCCCGGCAGCGCCGACAAAGCGCGTACCAAAAACAGAGGAGACGGAACAGGCTGCGCCATATGAGGCGGCAAAGACTGAACCTTCGACAGGAGAAGAAAAGCGCGAGGAGAAGCGTGACAAATCCGTTTATGTCCCTGGTGCAATTCCGGGCGATCAGGGAAATACTGTGCGCGGGCTTCTGGAGATCATGACGGACGGATTCGGGTTCCTACGCAGCGCGAATTTCCTTCCCGGTGAGGAGGATGTCTATGTATCCCCGTCCCAGATCAGGCGCTTTAACCTTAAAACAGGCGATATGGTCGAGGGCAACAAGCGGGAAAAAGCTCAGGGAGAAAAGTACGGCGCGCTGATTTATGTGTCACGCGTGAATGACCGGCCGGCTGACGAAGCAAGGCGCAGGTTCACATTTGAAAATATGACGCCGATCTTCCCGAACAGGCGTATCCGCCTGGAGCGTCCGGACGGGTCCCGCGCGACGAGAATCGTCGATCTCATTTCCCCGATCGGTTACGGGCAGAGAGGCATGATCGTCTCACCGCCGAAAGCAGGTAAGACGACGCTCCTCAAAGATATCGCCAAGTCGATTCTCACGACGAATCCGAACACTTACCTTATTATTCTGCTCATAGACGAGCGTCCGGAGGAAGTCACGGATATGAAAGAGTCGGTGAAGGGCAAACATGTGGAGATTCTTTACTCCACATTTGACGAGACTCCGGAGCATCACAAGCGTGTATCCGAGATGGTCATCGAGCGGGCGAAGCGGCTTGTCGAGCAGAAGGAAGATGTCATTATTCTGCTCGATTCGATCACGCGTCTTGCAAGAGCCTATAACATTATCGTCGCGCCGAGCGGCAGGACACTGTCCGGCGGTCTCGACCCGACAGCTCTCTATATGCCGAAGCGTTTCTTCGGCGCAGCCCGCAACATGCGGGAAGGCGGCAGCCTCACGATTCTTGCGACAGCCCTGGTCGACACCGGCAGCAAGATGGACGACGTCGTCTACGAGGAATTCAAGGGAACAGGAAATATGGAATTGATCCTCGACCGGAAGCTCCAGGAGAGAAGAATGTTCCCTGCCATCGACATAGTTAAATCCGGAACGAGAAGAGAAGACCTCCTCCTCACGATGCGCGAGCGCAAGGCTGTCGATATCATGAGGAGACGCATGAACGGCCTGAAAGCCGAGGACGCGGTCGAGACAATAATCGATGAGTTCACCAGACTGCCTACCAATGAGATGGTAGTCGACCAGATTCTTGCAAAATGGAAGTAAATCCTGTAAAAAGAGTACTTGCATATGAATCTTAACTATGTTAAAATCATTTTTGCTGTCTTATATGAAAAAGGCGAATAAGAAAACTACGTTTAAGTTTTTATAAAGAGGTGAAAAAGATGAAGGAAGGATTACATCCGAATTATTATCAGGCTACAGTGACCTGCAACTGCGGCAATACGTTTACTGTAGGCTCAACAAAGAAAGAGATCCACGTTGAAATCTGCTCCAAGTGCCATCCGTTCTACACAGGCCAGCAGAAGGCTGCCAAGGCTCGCGGACGTATCGAGAGATTCAACAAGAAATACAATCTGGGCAAGTAATAAAAGTCATAACAGAAAGTATCGGGGACGGCAGACATGCTGTCCCTTTGTTGTATCTCAGCGAAAGATGCCTGCGCCCTGCCGGGCCGTGGGCACAAAACACCGAATCAATGGGAGAATATCTTGCAAAAATCATCTAATATCGGCGGTCAGGCGGTCATGGAGGGCATCATGATGCGCAACGGCGACAGGTACTCAGTTGCTGTGCGAAAGCCCGACGGCATGATCGAAGTGAAGGAAGAGCCGTACAGGAGCATCTGCCCCGTCAAGGGAATTTATAATATCCCGATCCTGCGCGGAGCGGTCGCGTTTATCGATTCGCTGGTCGTGGGAACGTCATCACTCATGTGGTCGGCGGAATTCGCCGCGGAGGATGAGGAGGAGAACGAAGAGCCGCGCGACGAGGCAAAGGAGGCCAGAGAGTGGAAAATCGCGATGACGCTGACGGTCATCTTTTCCGTATGCTTTTCAGTCGGTCTCTTTATGATCCTGCCCTACGCGCTCGCCTCTGTTCTCAGGCGTGTGGGCATGGGAGAGGTCCTCGTGTCATTGGCGGAGGCCTTTCTTCGCATGGCAATATTTGCACTGTACATGTTCCTTATATCCAGAATGAAGGACATTCAGAGAGTCTTCGCGTATCATGGCGCGGAGCACAAATGCATCAACTGTATCGAGAACGGCTGGGATCTCACCGTGGAGAACGTCATGAAGGCGTCAAGACGGCACAAGAGGTGCGGCACGAGCTTCCTGCTGATCGTTGTTGTGATCTCCGTCATCTGCTTTCTGTTCGTCGGCTTTCTGGGCCTTCGATCACCGCTGCAGAGACTTTTATCCCGGATCATCCTGATTCCTGTCATCGCGGGCATCTCCTTCGAGTTCCTGCGCCTTGCGGGTTCCAGCGATAACCCGGTCGTCTGCAGTCTGGCAAAGCCGGGCCTTGCTCTCCAGGGGCTGGTCACACGTGAGCCGGATGAGAAGATGGTGGAGGTCGCGATCTGTGCCGTCGAAAAGGTCTTTGACTGGAGAAAGTGGCAGGGAAAGTGATTCTATGAACTCGTCTTTTGAACTCAGAATGTGCGGGAACTTTTATGAACTTGTACACGAGGGGGAGAAGCTTCTTACTTCGGCGGGATGTCCTGAACCCGCCGCGGACGCCAGGCTCCTCCTCTTTTTTGTCATGGGCTGGGAGCTCACTGATTACGCCGCGCAGGGGGGACGGCCCTGCCCGGACGAAAAGAAAGAAGAGTACTCGCGCCTCATTGAGAGGCGGATGACCCGGGAACCGCTGCAGTATATCACGGGAACAGCTCCGTTTTTCGGCTATGATTTTCGTGTCACGCCCGACGTGCTCATTCCGAGGTTCGACACGGAGACCCTTGTGGAGGCGGTTCTGCCTCACATAAAGCGCGGGGACAGGATCCTCGACATGTGCACCGGCAGCGGCTGCATAGCGGTCACTCTCTATCTGGAGTCTGCAAATGCAGGCAGGACCGCTCTTGTCACCGCCTCCGATATTTCAGAGGCTGCTCTCGCCGTGGCAAGGGACAACGCCGGGGCGCTCGGAGCGCAAATAACGGCGGTGAGGAGCGATTTGTTCGAACGCATCGAGGGCACTTATGATATAATAACCGTGAACCCGCCCTATATTGAGACGGAGGTCATCGGGACTCTGGATCCCGAAGTGCGTCTCTACGAACCCCGTCTGGCTCTCGACGGCTGTGATGACGGTTTATTTTTCTACCGCAGAATTGTCAGGGAAGCCGGAGACCATCTCGCTCCGGGAGGGCTGCTTGCCCTCGAGATCGGCTTTGATCAGTCGGAGGCAGTGGAAGAACTTTTGAGAGCAGAATCCTACGCGAATGTAAGCACAGTGCGCGATCTGGGCGGAAACGCAAGATGCGTACTCGGGTACGCAGCAGAGAATGCGG
>JAFWIM010000173.1 GCA_017514845.1 Lachnospiraceae bacterium | reverse complement strand
CGGCCGATCCGAAATTTGCAATACTTCCAACCAGTTTCTTATCCAGCGTGCGTATAAAAGCCCTCACCTCCGGATCAATGCTGAAGGCATAGTAGGAGTTGCCGAGCAGGAGTACGTCCACATATTCTTTGATTGGCTCGCTGATCGGCAGGGCTTCTACGCCCAGCTCTGCCGCAATGGCTTCGGCCAGTCTCTTTGTGTTTCCTGTCTTGGTATAGTATCTGACTGCATATTTCATAGTTTTCTCTCCTCTTCTTATATGTTTTCCTTTTTACTTTTCACTCATAGAGCATAGTCCGCAATGCACCTCTGAAGTCCCTCTATGGTGGTGCAGAAATCGATACCGCAGCTCTTTATTTTTGAGCAGTCCATCCACAGGTGGCGGTCCGAGTTTCTATCGTGAATTTCGACAGACAACCCAAGCTCATTTTTTAGCCACTCAGCCACTTCCATCATTGTCAGATCATTTTCGCTGCCGTAGTTGTAAGCCCCACCGGGAAGCACCGCCGCTTTTCTTATGTTCTCTGCAACTTCACGCACATATGTGACCGCGCGGTGCTCCGCGGAGGAAAAGTAAACGTCGTACTCACGGAGCATCCTCATAAGAAAATTGCTCCTGTTAGGGACTCCGTATCTCGGCATGTCATACATCCAGGTCGCTCGCAGATGGACTGTTTCCGGGTTGATTTCGAGCGTCCGCTGCTCCATCTCCATCTTGTGCTGCGCGTACAGATTGGCGGGCACGGCATCCGTCTCGACATACGGTCCACCGCTCGTGCACCCGCTATAGACCTGGTCCGTGCTGAACATGACGCATTTTACTCCGGTTCTTGCCAGCCAGATGGGAATCTCAACATTTGCACGGTAAGAACCGCCTGGATCATTGGCACAATCGGAAATGTCAGACATCGCAGCCGTGTGAATGATCACATCAGGCTGCGCCGCATCGACGATTCTTCGGATATCTTCCTCGCATACATTTCTAAGTGACGGGGCAGGGATGGCCTCCCCGGCAAGTTCATCCATGATTCGTGCCCCGACAAAGCCGCGGGGTCCAGTCACAAGTGCTCTCATGAGTACCTCCTTCTGCAGAATTTAAGCACTCCGATTTCCTGTCATTCCGCCATAACTTATTGACGCTTGCGAAACTATGTGCATTCATTGCTATCGTCATTATCATAGCATTTTATGAGCAGGTCCGACAGATATGCCCGACTAAAACCAGTGTTTGCCCAGCGGATTTTCGTCCGGCATCCTGCCGCCTCTGTACAAGTTGAAACTCGCGAAGACCAAAAGCAGCATTTTTTCCTCTGATGCAAGATTTTGCTGCCTCTGCCTTCGACCCGATGAAACCTGCCATGACCAAAGGCAGCAAACACGCCTTAATATTCAAGATTTTGCTGCCTCTGCCCTCGAGCCCATGAATCTCACTGAGACCAATGGCAGCAATGTTTCCTCAGATGCAGGATAAGAGCTATACTATTCTACTGCTTTGCCGAGGAATCAGGGCAAAGGCGAAAATCAATATTCAATCCTCCATCACCCGGCTGTTATCTGCCTCATAATATACGGATCCTTGATTTTCTGATCCTCTGCGAGCATCAGGATCTTTGAGAGAATCTCCGCAGTCTTAGGATCCTCATCGATAAACGGCAGGAACAACTTGCCGCGCTGCTGGGAGTGCACCGGCACGATGTTGATCATGCCTCCGCTCTCCTTGTGGATCACACCGCTGCCCAGCTGGACGTTGTAATTGCCGTATGTGCCTTTGATGAACGCGTGTGTACCCTCGAAGGTCACGTTGGTGAGGCCGAAGAGTTCCATGTTGAATTCAAATATCACGCGGCGCATATCAATGGTCGAATGACTTGTCTCGGGATCGACTCCGCCGACATGGGCCACGCTGACCACAAGGTCGACGTCGCGCATGACTTCCGAATACAGAATATCCGGGATCTCAGAGATCTTCTTCTGCTTTCCTGTCTTCCTGTCATAGAATGAGACATATTCAAGTGTCGGGCTCTCCGTATCCGCCGGCGAGAACCAGTCCGCGAGCGCGTAAATAGTCGCCGCGATACCCTGGCGGAAGAAGATTTTCTGAAGGCCTTCATCGTAGTCAGCCACCCATCCGCGGCCTCGAAGAGCTGCGACGGTCTTCTTGGGCTGGATCTGATAACCTGCAAAAATTCTCGAATCCGCCGAGTCTTTCTCCTCCTCAAGTTTCGGATAGAACTCTCTGAAGACCTGCTTGAAGGGCTGCTTTGTTCCGCTCTCCATCTGCTTCTTAAAGAATAGTCTCTGGCAGCGGGCAAGTTCACCCAGCCTGTACAGCGTGATCGGATGAGCTACGAGAAGCAGGGTCCCCTCATCGATGGCGGGGTTCGCAGCCGCAAGTTCCTCGAGAGTTCCTATGACATAGTCAGTGCCACTCACTCTCGTTTCCTGCAGATTTTCAGCTTGAGTCTTGTCTGACTTCCCGTTTTCAACTGCAGCATCGCTACAAATCCCGACATCTCTGACCGCCGCCTCGCTGATGAACACCATCCTTCCGAGAATGCCGGCAGTGACCGGATTGCGGCACAGCGCCATCAGCTCTCCGAAGCTGTAGGCCTCCTCTTCCTCCATCGCGCGCTCGAACATGGCTGTGCAGCGCGAATACTGGCTCTTCAGCTTTGCTGCGAATTCCTTGATTTCACCGAACGTCTCGTCCTTCTTGAGGGCTGCCGGCACAGACTTAAGAGCTTTTCCGCCTGTCCCTTTATAGAGAAGGAGCTCCGCTTTTCCGTCCTGATCGACCTGGATCCGCGCCGTATATCCGCCAATCTCCACACCGTCAAAATAAGTTCTGTTCTGTTCTACCAGCTCCGTCTCCATTGCCAGCACGAGCCGCAGGTCGTCTGCGTATCCGGCCGTTGTGGCCATGTTTTTCAGCGCATACTGTACGCTCATGCCCTCGCTCTGCCTTCGCTGCGCGCCGAACTGCTTGCTCTCCTTG
>JAFWIM010000015.1 GCA_017514845.1 Lachnospiraceae bacterium | reverse complement strand
GCTCCCTATGTGAACCGTATAGACAACATGGGCTTTGACGGTGTGCAGGTCGCGAAGGACATCCATGACGCGATTACCGCAAACGGACTTGACAGCGGCCTTCTCGCCGCAAGCTTCAAGAACAGCCAGCAGGTCCTTGAGCTGACAAAATACGGCGTGAAGGCAGTGACTGTGGCGCCGGATGTCATCGATGCTCTGGTGAAGAACGCGGCGATAGACGCTGCGATCGATCAGTTCACAGAGGATTTCAAGGGACTTGTCGGAGAAGGGAAGACAATGGCTGACTGCTGACGAAATGGGGACGGTTCCGTCCCCGTTTCGTAATGAAAATAATGATATTATTTATTGACTCTCACGTTCCGTGATAGACTATGATATCTCCATCAAGAGACAGGAGGATGATCCTGATGAAAACGGTTAAGGAAGTATCACAGCTGACAGGTATCTCAGTGCGCACGCTTCACTACTATGATGAAATCGGACTCTTTAAGCCTACAGAAGTAACAGAAGCGGGATATCGTCTTTATGACGATAAAGCCATCGATAAGCTTGGGCAGATACTTGTGTTTCGCGAGTTGGATCTTCCGCTTGCGGATATTAAACTCATCATGGACAATCCTGATCTTGATCATAACAGTGTTTTGGCAAAACAGCGTGAAATGCTCCTTCTCAAGAAGCAGAGGCTGGAACGCATTATTGCCAATTTGGACGGTATGTTGAGAGGAGATCATGAAATGAACTTTACTGTATTCGATGAAGCGGAACTACAGGCTATGTTTTCAGATATGCTGCAGAATATGAATGAGTCTCAGAAGCAGATTTTCATTGATCATTACGGAAGCATTGAAGCCTGGAAGCAGCATATGATTGAAGGCGCTTTTGATGAGAAGATCCAGAAGAATTATGCAAAAGTAGTAGAATGGTACGGGAGCAAGGATGCTGTGAAAGAATCCTTGAAGAACCCTCCTAAATCCGAAGTGTTCGCTGCATATCAGAAGAGAATCGGAGATATTCAAAAGAAACTGGCTGATATGAGAGGCACAGATGTGAATTCATTTGCAGTGCGACAACTGATCGGTGAATATGATTTTGTCGCAAAGCAGCTTTATCAGGTCAAAGACGCGAAGCCGCTCCTTATGGATATAGCGAGAGAATATCGGGAGAATGAAGACCTGGCGAAAGGAATGGATTCTGTTTATGGGAGCGGATCCGCTAAGTACATGGGAGACGCAATAATGGCATTCTACACGCGTCCGGGATTTTTCGAATAATCAGAGATTAATGGGGCTGTTCAATGTGCAACAGCCCCTCATTTTCTTATCTCCTCTTAGAAATCGGAACGTTATTCATTGAACATAAATGCGTACCGCTCCCTGATTTCATTGAAATCAATCACACATTCATCATTGAAAATGCCGACCGGAACCGAGGTGGAGAAAGGATAGATTTCCATCTTCATATCTCCATCGGGAAGATCTTCCGTCGGAGGCATATAAAGAATTCTGGTAACTGTCTCCGCATCCGGATCGACCATCCAGTACTCCCGCACACCTGCACTGTGATACTTTTGCATTTTGATCAGGATGTCCTTCATTTTCGTGGAGGGAGATAATACTTCCACCACAAAATCAGGCGCGCCGAAAATTCTTGTTCGATTGATTTTGAGTGATCGCATACCACACATACATCCGGCTGGACCATGGTCTTGTTGTCCTTATCAAGTTGAACATCCACCGGGGCAATAAAAGGAACACAGGATCCCTTTTTCCGCAATAAAAACTCCCTCAGAAGCGCAAATATTTCTCCTCCAATCAGCTGATGGGGAGTTGTGGGAGCGCTCATGTCATAAATTACGCCGTTAATTAACTCCACTCGCTGATCATCCGGCAGAGCCAGATAGTCATCGATGGTGTAACTTCCCTGACGGGGATAACGCTGCTTTGGATCTGTCTGTACCGCATAAGCTGCACCGGGCTCCCGGACTATGTTCGGTGCGGATACGGATTCCGTGCTGTAATGCGCTTCTTCCGGAAATACAGATGCCAGTGCCTGTATGGTCTGATACCTCGGGGCTTTGGTAGTTCCGCCAAGTACTTTCTGCACTGTTGCCAGCGGCAGACCGGATTTTTCGGCCATCTGAATATTGGTATATCCATACTGCTTCTTTTTTTGGCGGATTTCTTCGAGATTCATAGGCTTGCCTCCATGATAATTCCTTGTAAGCGTTTTAATAATGGATATTGTTTCTTGAAGAATGCCATAATAATTCCTTAAAAAGATTTTGCATCTATAATAATACCATATATGGAATAAAATATCAATCTGATTAGGAAAAGGGGCTATCGCATTAGACGGTGTCACCAATATATGGCAGACATTTGCAAATAACGTCTGCCATATATTGGTGGCGCGCCTTAATGTGACAGCCCCTTTACATTGTCGCCTGATAAAACTCATCCAGAAGATATTCTCGCAGCCTTTCATATGTTTCGTTGTCCTTATTCCCGACTTTGATACCGTCGATCTGATTCGCCCGCAGGCAGAGATTGCTGGAACTTGTGACAATGACTTCATCTGCGGCGAACAGCTCCTCAAGGCTGAAGGCCTCTTCCTTATAAGCAATGCCTAAGGCCGCGCAGGCGCGAAGAAGGTGAGCGCGGGCTATGCCGGGCAGAATCAGATTATCCGTCGGGGCGGTGTAGAGAATGCCGTTTTTCAGAATGTGAACGTTGCTGTGTGCGCATTCTGTGACACGCCCGCCCGGCCGATAGAAGACAGCTTCGGCGCAGCCGTGCTCCGCCGCTTTCTGCGATGCCATCACAGAGGGAATGAGATTGAGTGTCTTAATATCACAGTGGAAGAACCGTGTATCCTCCATGGTCACCAGCTGTATCGGCGTATGTCCGTCCGAAATCTCGGCAGGGTTGAGCGTGATCCAGAGATTTCCCGCCCCTTCGGTAAAAGCGTGTTTGCGGACGCCCGTTCCGCGGGTGACCTGATAGTATACGAAGAGGTTCCCTGTATCCATCTTTTTTACAAGATCGTTCAGCAGGTCTTTCAGTTCATCTTTCGTTACCGGCATGACGATCTTTAGTTTGTCAGCACTTCTGAAAAATCTGTCTACGTGCTCATTAAGCGCAAAAATCTTGTAATTTCTGCATGGTCCGGCATCGTATACGCCGTCACCGAACCACGATACGCGGTCGTTCATGGGTACCATCATTTGCTCCAGCGGACCGTAGTTTCCGTTGTAATAACCAAGTCGTTCCATCGTCTGTATCTCCATAAATTCTTTTAGATAATGTGCTCTGTTTCATCTGCGGATTATTATCTTACGGATTAAGATAACATGTTTTGGTGCAGGTTCACAAGAGTGTGAATTAGGGACGGCTCTTTTCACATGGGATTTTCCTCGTGAAAAAAACCGTCCCCACCCCGTTAGCGGATTATGATTTTACGCTTAAGAACTGATTACAAACCGCAATTATGCAGGTATAATATATGAAGAGGTGGATCATGCTTCTGTGACGACATAATACATGATCAGATATTTTTTCAGGGAGATAAAGACATGTTCTGTACAACTTGCGGAAAACCACTGCCGGACTATGCCCTTTTTTGTCCGGCCTGCGGAGCGAAAGTAAAAGGGCGAGCGAAGCCGGAAGAGTCTGCGCTGCACTCGCTCAGATGCGCATCCTGCGGAAGCGGAAATCTCAGGAAAATCCGTGCAGGTGAGTATCTGTGCGAGCACTGCGGAACTAAACTATACACGGGCAAGCAAATGTCCGGCAGCGAAGAGGAGACACATGAAGCCGAAGTTGCGGCTCTTCTGTCAGAAGCACAGGAATACGCGGAGAAAAAAGATTACCGGAATGAGCTTCGGATTCTGGCCAAAGCAATGGAGCTTGCTCCGGACAACAACACTGTGCTGCTGAGACTCGGAAGAGCTTACTGGAGAAACGGCCTGCCGGAGAAGGCTTTGGAGTACTACCGTATAGCTGAAGAACTATACCCGAAAGACCCGATTGTCTACGCCAATATTGGCTCGGCATATCTCAAGCTGGGGCACAATGAAAAGGCCAAAGAGCAGTATGAAAAAGCCATCGCCATCATAGAAGCAGACCCCATGTCCGCATGCGCTGATGATATTGCAATCACCTACGGGAATTACGCACTGTGCGTCGGCAGGCTCGGAGACAGAAACACAGCAAAGAAATATCTCTCTATCGCAAAAGAGAAAGGCTATAGTAAGGATTCTATTGACACGATTTGCGGAGAGCTGCATTTGATTAAATATTTGATCTGATAGTTCGAATCTTAATGGCAGGACGAAAGTGCGGGAACCGAACCGGTACAAGTTGACATAATTATTGAACATATCAACTGTAACCAATGCTTCCTTAGAGGTGCTGAATTGTGTGTATTTAAAATATGGGTATGAAAGGTGGAGGACAATCTTCGGACGTTCCGTAAGGAGTGGCCGCTGACTGAGGCGGAGAGGTCAACTCTCTTTGAGATCGCGGAAAACCTGAAAAAGGGCGTTCCCTGCACAGCATGCAGATACTGCTGCGACGGAAGTCCTTATGTGCTTGAATTTAACGAAATTCGATTCTGATATTGTACTATGCGGACATTGAGTTTCCATTTTTTTGACATAACGGGAAATTCATATAGTATAATGATAGTCGACCGATACACATATTTTGTAGATTGATATCCCGCAGAGCCTTTCCGCGAGACTGTGTATGATAATGATTATGCTCGCAAGACAGAATATCAACGCATGTGACGGCTTTGAACGTCGAAAAAAAAGAATGCATTATCCGGCGCGTTATCTG
>JAFWIM010000172.1 GCA_017514845.1 Lachnospiraceae bacterium | reverse complement strand
GTATACCGTAGATTCATCATCTTCCATATACACATCGAACCGAACACCCTTGCCGTCGGCTGTTATCTCAATGGCCTTCTGGCGGTCGATGGACACAATCCTCCCGATCTTCCGTGAAAGAATGAGTTCAGTCAGCTCCCTGCACAGATCCGGATCGTTCTGCAGGATCTTGCAGAACATAAAATCATCCGTAAAGCTCAGTTCCTCGTAACGTTTTGTTTTTCCGTTTTCGCTCATGGCGCCTCCTTTTCTTATTTTTCAGGGAGGCGGTCATACGATCATACCGTGAAAAATCCACTGCTTTTCTGCCTGCATCCCTGCACATTATTCCAGCAGGGATGCTGTCTTTCGTTTCAGGAACGTCACCGGTTCCGGTACTGGTCTCCTTTCAGCTTCCAGTACATAACGGCTGACTGATCTATTTACATATTAACAGGAAAATCCTTTAGGCTCAACCTCTCATCCCGGGTAATCACGCCTGTCTTCTCAGGCAGTATCCCTGTCACTTAGGTTTTGGCAAGATATCATATTTTCTGGCACGTGTCCATGGATTTTTGCAAATTCCATAATATCCTACCATCTATCCTCGAAATTCCATAAAATTCTACCATCATACGAAGCAGAGCCATACATCATCCAATTCACTGGCTGCGGTATGTTCATGAGCGCGGCCTACAAGGTGAACGGCGAGGAGAAGCTCAACCTCATGATCGTGAGCGATGCGATTCCGGCGGACGCGAAGCTGTATTAAACAGATAATTATTGGTCTGATTAACCAATTTATAGAGGCTGTGAAAAAACGTTAATTCGTTTCTTCACAGCCTTTTACGTTGGGGGGTGTGGCGGTCAGTCGCTACCAACGAAATCAACTTTGATCGACTGAAGGCAAGAATGCCGGTTATCAGTTATCATAGTTCAGACCGGCGCTTTGTGACTGCCTGTTTGACCTCCCAACCCATTGGCTGCGGCATTGAAATGGACGTCTACTTATCCGGAGAACAGTTTCATGATATTTTCAAGAATACAATTCGTACTTCAGGTTCATTTTCAGGAATTATGTACAGGTATTCATAATAGCCTGAAAATTTGATATAATGGATAGAGCAAACATAAATGTGCTGCAGACAGGAAGGAGTGAGTGTAAATGAAGGCAGTGAAGAAATATCTGGCAGTCATGATGTCGATATTCATGATTGCAGGAGTAATGCCCGCCGCGGTCTACGCTTCCCCGGAGGAAAACGATGTGGCGGAAGAAATCCTGGTGGCCGAAGAAGCGGCCCCGGTCCCGGATCTTGATGAAGAGGCCGGACCTGAATCGATTGAAACAGTAGACGAAGCGTCGGAAGTAGAGGCGGAGGCTATCATTCCTGAGGAGCCGTCCGCCCTGTATGCCGGCGAATCTTCGGAGGAAGCACCCGGTCTGGATATCGATGGTTCTTCGGAGATGGACGCCGACGAGATTGAAAATGAGGTTCCGGAAGAGATCGTCGGAGCCGGTGTTAAAGTAGGTGAAGGCGTGACGGCGACGTTCGATTCTGCCACCGGTGAAGTGACGTTTACTTCGAATGGCGGGACTCTGTGGAATGACTGGATTTCCAAGTCAGGCTTCGAAGCCAGTGAAATCAAATCAATCGGTTCGACTGGTAAGCTTTACCTGCCGGCTGATTCCAGCTCCCTGTTCATGAATCTGAGTAATCTGACAAATCTGGATACGTACTACTTTGATACAACAAACGTAACAAATATGATGTTCATGTTCTATAACTGCAGCAGCTTGACAAGCCTTGACCTCGGCAGGTTTGATACGTCAAAAGTGACGAATATGTTTGCCATGTTCGGCGACTGCAGCAGTCTGACAAGCCTGGATCTTGGCAGCTTTAATACCGCGAATTTGACGATTATCAGCTGCATGTTCTTAAACTGTACCAACCTAAGTACACTGGTTCTTACAAATTTTGACCTGAGTAAGGTGACGAGTAACTACGCAAAAGATGTATTTTCGGACTGCAACTCATTAAAACTCCTCGGAACACCAAAAAAGACCTCATGTTTAATCGATTTGCCAGTCACCCTGTATAATCGTACGGGTATAGAACATACGGCGATTCCTGTCTTATCAGCGAGTCTGATACTCGCGAAGAATAAAGAGCTGGCGAAAGGGAATTTGATCGTAGGGGATTGCGTAACAGGAAAATTTACCTCTTCCACCGGTGCTCTAAGCCTTTATTCGGATGATGGAACATTGTGGTACGGATGGAAAAAAGTTCCCGGAATTGAACCGGCAAAAATCAAATCAATAGGGGTTTCCCATGGAATAGTGTATCTGCCGCCAAATTCATCAGAAATGTTCCGAGGCTGCACCAGCCTCACAAATCTGGATTTGAGCAGCTTTGATACCTCCAATGTGATATATATGAGCAATATGTTCTATCACTGTGGCAATAATCTGACAAGTCTGGATTTGAGCAGCTTTAATACATCCAAGGTGAAGGATATGTCTTCCATGTTCTATAACTGCAGCAGCCTCACAAATCTGGATTTGAGCAGCTTTAATACATCCAAGATAGAGGATATGACCGCTATGTTCTATGGCTGCAGCAGCCTCACCAACCTGGATTTGAGCAGCTTTAATACCTCGAACGTAACCAATATGATTGACATGTTTAGTTACTGCAGCAGCCTTACAAATCTGGATTTAAGCAACTTTGATACGTCGAACGTGACGGATATGTCAAGCATGTTCTTTTACTGCAGCAGTCTTACAAATCTGGATTTGAGCAGCTTTAATACATCGCACGTGAAGTATATGAATTACATGTTCTTTTACTGCAGCAGCCTTACAAATCTGAATTTGAGCAGCTTTGACACATCCAACGTGGCGTATTTTTCAGGCATATTCTCTGACTGCACAAACCTTGAAGTCCTGCGCACTCCAAAAAAGCATACTGAAAGCGGCGCTACGTTACCGCTCACCATGTACGACAATCCGGGAAAGGCATACACTGAACTGCCTGTCCTCTCAAAGAACATCGTCCTTGGAAAAACTCAGAAGATCGCGCATGAATATGTGGCAAAGCCCATCTCCGAGTGCACAGTGACTCTCAAACCGACCAGCTACACGTATGACGGGAAGACCAAGAAGCCTGCCGTCACCGTAAAAGACGGCACCAAGACGCTGACCTCGGGCACGGACTACACTGCAGCCTACTCGAAGAACAAGAACGCCGGCACGGCAGTCGTGACGATAACGGCAACAGAGACCGGGAACTACAAGGGCACTAAGACCGCCAACTTTACGATCAAGAAGGCGGATGCGGGACTTGCATTTGCAGAGAGCAGCATAAAAAAGAAATCGACGGATGCCGCGTTCACCAACGCCCTGACGAAGGCCACTACCGCCGCAGCGGCCTTCACTTCCGATAACACTGCTGTCGCCACGGTCGACAGCGCGACCGGCGAGGTGACGATCAAAGGCGTGGGCACTGCCACCATCAAAGCTGAGACCAAAGCCGCCACGAACTATAACGCGGGCAGCGCAACGTATTTGCTGACAGTCGAAGCGCCTCCGACACCTACAGCTACCGGCTTCTCCGACGTACAGGATCCGAAGCACGCCTACTACAAAGCAATCTACTGGGCTGCTGACGCCGGAATCACCAAGGGATATCCTGATGGCACGTTCGGCATCAATCGGGACTGCACCCGCGGAGAGATGATGATGTTCCTGTGGAGATATGCCGGCAAGAAGGAGCCAACTCCGGTGTCGAAATCTCCGTTTAAAGATGTACCGAAGACACATACATTCTATAAGGCTATTCTCTGGGGTTCTCAGAAAGGCATCACCAAGGGATATTCCGATGGTACATTCGGTGTCGACCGTAATGTGAGTCGTGGCGAGTGTATGATGTTCCTCTGGAGGCTCAAGGGCAAACCGGCACCCACAGCAGTAGCGAAAGCACCGTTCCCGGATGTTCCGAAGTCACATGTCTTCTACAATGCTGTACTCTGGGGCTACCAGAAAAAGATAACGACAGGCTTCACGTCGGGACCGCTGAAAGGGAAATTCGGCGTCAATGAGAACTGTTCGAGAGGCCAGATCGTGACCTTCCTTTACAGGGCAAGATCAATTTAAAAGATCAGCAATTTATCTCTCAAAACTACACTTTTGTGTAGGGCGCTTCGAAGAAAAAGTGTGTATACTATAAAAACTTAGGGATGTCGGCTCGTGAATAATATCAAAATGAGGGATCAGAGCGGTCGGAGACGATAATGCGTCTCCGCCTGCTTTGCCATTTTGTCTTCTCATGCGACATCTTCGAAGAGTCTGATAAATGATAACTGGGACCGATGTCTTTTGACGCCGGTCTTTTTTTCGTATACCCTTTGTGGCATAATGGACAAGACACCTGTATACTGTTCAGTAAACAAGAAAGGAGGCGCAGGCCATGTCCGTACGAAAAAGACAAGTCAGAATCAATGCGGCTGCCTTTCTGATTCTTTGCCTTGTGTCGTTATACAGACAGCTCAGTCTGAGATTTATGCCCGATGATTTCCTGAGGACCTACATACTGTATGCCTGCTATGTATTCCTGATCACCCTCTGGAGTTATTCGATAATTAACCGCGTAACGCAAAAGAACATGCGATTTTATATGCTCTGCGAAGCGGGTATTATGTTTTTTGGTTTGACGGTGCGATTTCTACAGGATACGTTCTGGTGCAGGAACATTCCGCTTGTGCGCGCGAGCGGTCTGTGGCTGGCAGCAACAATTACTCCCATGCTTCTTTTGGG
>JAFWIM010000171.1 GCA_017514845.1 Lachnospiraceae bacterium | reverse complement strand
TTTGGAGATTACAAAATGACAGAGAGCCAGAGAGTATTACAACAAATCAAAGGAAAACTCGTCGTATCGTGTCAGGCACTGCCGCATGAGCCGCTGCACTCAAGCTACATCATGTCCAGGATGGCAGTGGCCGCGATGCAGGGCGGGGCAGCAGGCATACGCGCCCAGTCCGTTTCGGACATAAACGCGATTGCGGAGGTGTGCCATCTGCCGATCATCGGAATCGTGAAGCGTAATTACGATGACAGCGAAATCTACATCACGCCCACAATGAAGGAAATCGAGGAACTCCTGATGACCCGCGCAGAGATCATAGCGATGGA
Organism: Lachnospiraceae bacterium; assembly: GCA_017514845.1. Classification (GTDB taxonomy): domain Bacteria; phylum Bacillota; class Clostridia; order Lachnospirales; family Lachnospiraceae; genus Chordicoccus. The sequence continues at coordinate 5,420 of JAFWIM010000171.1, read as the reverse complement.
TGCGACATGCAGAAAGCGGCCGGGCGGTATTCTCACGAAAGAGCTTATTGACCGGGTCCATGAAGCAGGCAGGCTTGCCATGGCAGACTGCTCGACCTTTAAGGAATGCCTGGCTGCACAGAAGATGGGATTTGACATTGTCTCCACTACGCTGAGCGGTTATACGGAGTATTCTGCGCATCTGGACGGACCGGATTTCGAACTGATCCGCAAATGCGCTGCGCAGCTTGCGGTTCCGGTAATAGCGGAGGGAAAGATTCATTACCCGGAAGACCTTAGGAAGGTTTTCGAATGCGGTGCGTTCAGTGCGGTCGTCGGCGGGGCAATCACGAGACCGCAGGAAATTACAGCGAGGTTTGTGAGTTATATTGCAAAGGATTCCGATGAGGACCTCCCGCTGACGCCCGAAAAACAGACAAGTTATGTGAATCTGGCGTCCGAAAAGCAGACAGGTCATGTAAGCGTGAAGGCGAAAATGAATGAGACAATAGCGCGCAGTCTGGAGCGTTTTGACAATAATGACCCTCGCATCCCGCATTATGAGCTGCTATTGGAACAGAGTCTGGATGAAATTAAGGAAATAGAGCTTCCACCGGCATATCATTATGAGAATTATGCTCCGGGAGACCGGGAAGTCTGGATTGCTATAGAGAAGAGCGCAAAAGAATTTGCAAGTTATGAAGCGGGAGAAGCTGCATGGTCAAAATATTTTGCCGGCCATGAGGAAGACCTTAAAAACAGGATGTTTTTTGTGACAGATTCTTCCGGCCGGAAACTTGCCACAGCGACAGCATATTATAACATTTATACCGGCGATGATGGGAAGACGGGATGGCTCCACTGGGTCGCCGTTCACAGGGATGCACAGGGACAGAAGCTATCCAAGCCGTTGATCACGCATGTGCTTGCCCACATGAAGAAACTTGGATATAGCAGAGCTGTAATTCCGACGCAGACAAATACCTGGCTTGCATGCAAGTTATATCTTGATCTGGGATTTGTCCCCATAAAGGAAAATGCAGAGCGGAACAGAGTGGGATGGTGTATAGTCAAGACCCTGACGAATCATCCGGCGCTGGATGGGTTTGAAACGGTCACTCTGTAATTATCGTATCCGGAACTACCCAAGGACATTAATCAAGTAAGGCCTTATCAACAATCTGGAAATTTGCCCTGTGGATATAGAGTGCCTTTCCGTCAATCATCAGCTTCGTGAATCTTGGGAGATCATCCTCGATTTCCCAATAGACCTTGTTTCCGGAGAAGGCATAAATCGGGGCACCCATCTGAGACTTGATGACGACTACCATCGGCTTTCCGAATTTGTTCTTGATACTGTTTACCATTCCGCTGATCAGGGTCGAATCCAACATACCGGAAGAAGAGCTCTCGATTTTGTCCAGATAGAATTCATGTTCCGGAGTGAGCCGTTTATCGTAGAAAATACAGGTATCTCCGCAGGATATGAGCTGCTTTCCATCGATTGTGATCGTAATCACAGAGCTTAAGGTTTTTGTCGCGTACCACTCATCCGAAGAGGAGGAGTAGGTCTTTTCTTCTACAATGTTATTATCGATGTCAATCTTTTTACCGTGCGTACGCAGGGTACGTATTCCGGTATTGTCGAATGTGTCAATATAATACTCATTTCCGATAATGCTTCCATGGAGATCATGGATTCCACTCTGCACACTGGCACAGCCGGCAAGTACCATCATGAACAGCATAAGGATAATAGCTGCCATAGTCTTATTCTTTTTTCGCATAATCCGGGCCTCCCCTAATATGGTGAAGATTATGATACCATTATACTATGATCTGAGATGAGTACAATATTGTTTCATCCGTGGGAGAAACTATGACATAGCTCCAACCGGCTGAAAAACTTGGGTTAAGAGATATTCTGAAATAGAATATCATGGTATTCAATATAACTATTGGATGTTTTCCGAGACTGAATTTATAATGCTGACTGAAGAGTTGTGATAAACAGCACGGCGGGGTAAAAAATGAAAAACAAGAAAATGTTCGTTCTTTTATTGATTACAGCAGTGACAGTTCTTCTGACCGGCTGCGGTCAGGGTAATACCGATACTCTTTCCGATAAAAATACGATGCAGGAAGAGATAACCGGATCAGATAGCGTTGAACAAACAGTGGAGGAGGAAACAGAGAAAATGTTGCAGCTTAAGATTTCGGATACTATTGTAGAGGTAGCATGGGAAGAGAATGAATCAGTCGAAGCGCTTCGGAAATTATGCAGCAGCGAGCCGCTCACCATACAGATGTCCATGTACGGAGGTTTTGAACAGGTAGGTTCGATTGGGACAAGTCTTCCAAGAAATGACGTACAGACGACTACGACAGCAGGTGACATAGTACTTTATTCCGGGAATCAGATGGTGGTATTTTATGGTAGTAATTCCTGGGCATATACGAGGTTGGGACATATCACAGATCAGGATGCGGCAGGAATGACGCAGCTTCTCGGCAACGGCGATGTTGTGCTCACTGTCAGCATGGAGGACGGAGAATAATAGCGAGACTTGAAAGGGACTCGGTTAGTGAACGCAGATGTAAAGGAGACCGGATAATATGAAGACGATAACGAATCAGACATTTGATGAAGAAAGAGCGCTGTATGGAAGCAAAGATGTGGAAGTTTTGGACTGCCGCTTTGACGGACCGGCAGATGGAGAGAGCGCCTTCAAGGAATGCAGAGACATCGCTGTTAAAGATTGCTATTTTAATTTAAGATATCCTTTCTGGCATGATAAAGGGCTGAAAATTTCAGGGAGCGAGATGACGGAAGCCTGCCGCGCAGCTCTCTGGTATACAGAGGACGCCGAAATTACAGACACAAAAATGCATGGAATAAAAGCTCTCAGAGAGTGTGCAAATGTGAGAATCAAGGGCTGCGATATCATATCCCCGGAGTTCGGCTGGTCGGTGCGCGGAATCAATATGAAAGATACAAGTGCTGAGGGCGAGTACTTCATGCTGCGCTCAGATCATCTGACATTTGACAATGTAAAGCTTAAGGGAAAGTATTCGTTCCAGTACATCACGGACTCGGTCTTCACAAACTGTGACTTTGACACAAAGGATGCTTTTTGGCACGCAAGGAATGTCATTGTCAGGGACAGTGTCGTGAAGGGTGAATACCTGGCCTGGTATTGCGAGAATGTCACCTTTGAAAACTGTACGCTGATCGGCACACAGCCTCTGTGCTACTGCAAGGGCTTAAAGCTCATTAACTGCCGGATGGTCGATTGTGACCTGGCCTTTGAGAAGTCAGATGTGGAGGCGGAGATCGTCTCAGATGTGTTGAGCATCAAGAATCCTCGCAGCGGAAGGATTACTGCCGAGTCTGTCGGGGAGATCATCATGGATGATCCGGAAGCTGAGGGTAAGGTATCTGTGAAAACTGGCTGCGTCTGAAGAAACCCGGATAATGGAAAACTATTCTCAAAGTAACAGTTCGGACGGGCTGCGCAATACTTCCTGATCCGGCGTCAGCATCATCTTCATCGAAAAACGCAGGTCCTGCCCTCCGAGCTTGCGTAGGGACGGCTCGCCGCCTCTACGCGATCTCTCAGTCGGACCTGCAATGTTTTTCTCACGAAGATGGATGCCTTCCGCCGGACTCTAATGCTCAGCGCAGCCCGTCGGAACTGCTGTGCTTGAATATAAACAGGCCGAATATAAACAGAATCCGGTTCTGCTAAATATATATTGACAGAGAATTGACCCTGTGATAATATTTTAAAAAATTTAATTATTTAAACCGTTGAAGCGGAGATAACGGCAATCATGCCTCTACAGAGAGCCTGCGATGCTGAGAATCAGGCAAGAAACAAGTTGTCAAATGGACCGCTGAGGGCGCAGTCAAAGGTGCATTTCCGGCACTGAGTATTCTGCGACGTTGAAGGCAGACGTCATATGCCGGGGATATGCTTGTATCCTGCTAAGCGCGCGAGATGGCTCGTGAATCAAGGTGGCACCGCGGATAATGATTTATTCGTCCTTGACAGAAGAAGTATTCTGTCAGGGACGTTTTTTATTTCATAAAGACTCTTTTGACAGAAGATACAGCGTCGAGAGAGTCTTTTTCTTTGACGCACTGTTAGAATATTTTGTAAAGGAGACAGTATCTATGATCAAAGAGGCAATTGTAAAAATCGTAAGCAAGGAAGATCTCACTTATGACGAGGCATATACAGTTATGAATGAAATAATGAGCGGCGAGACGACAGCCACTCAGAACGCAGCGTTCCTTGCGTCGCTCTCCACCAAGAGCGCGAGAGCCGAGACCAGCGATGAAATCGCGGGCTGCGCTGCGGCTATGAGAGCGCACGCGACCAGAGTCGAGACGGGAATGGAGCTCTTCGAGATCGTCGGAACAGGCGGCGACAATGCCCACAGCTTTAATATCTCAACAACATCTGCGCTCGTTGCGGCGGCAGCGGGCGTGAAGGTGGCAAAGCACGGAAACCGTGCAGCCTCCTCCCAGTGTGGGACCGCTGATTGTCTGGAAGCCCTCGGTGTCAATATCCGGCAGAGCCCGGCGCGGTGCATTGAACTTCTGAACGAAGTCGGTATGTGCTTCTTCTTCGCGCAGAAATACCACACCTCCATGAAATATGTGGGCGCGATCCGAAGGGAGCTGGGCTTCCGCACGGTATTCAACATCCTGGGGCCTCTTACCAACCCCGGCACACCGTCCATGCAGCTCCTCGGCGTGTATGATGATTATCTTGTGGAACCGCTTGCGCAGGTTCTGGCTAATCTCGGTGTCAGACGCGGCATGGTCGTGTACGGTCAGGATAAGCTTGATGAGATATCTCTCAGCGCACCGACTACGATCTGCGAGATTCGTGACGGCTGGTTCAAGACTTCGGTAATAAAGCCGGAAGATTTCGGTTTTGAGCGCTGCTCAAAGGGAGATCTGGTCGGAGGCACTCCGGAAGAAAATGCCGAAATCACCCTGGCTATTTTGAACGGTGAAAAAGGCCCCAAGAGAAACGCCGTTCTTTTGAATGCAGGCGCGTCGCTTTACATCTGCGGAAAAGCGGACAGCATGAAGGACGGTATTGCCCTTGCCGCAGAGATCATTGATTCAGGTAAAGCCCTGAAGACTCTGAACGCTCTCATAGAAGTCAGCAACAGACCGGAGGTCGAGGAATGACGATACTTGATCAGCTTGCGGATCACGCCCGCCATCGCGTGACCGAAGCCAAAAAGCAGGTGCCGCCGGAGGCGCTTAAGCGGCAGGCATTGGCCGCTGAAAAAGGTCATTTTATTTTTGAAAATGCCATAAAAAAGGAGAAAATGGCATTTATCTGCGAATGCAAGAAGGCATCTCCCTCTAAAGGACTGATCGCGCCGGATTTTCCGTATCTGCAGATCGCAAAGGAGTA
>JAFWIM010000170.1 GCA_017514845.1 Lachnospiraceae bacterium | reverse complement strand
GCTGATCTCACCGGCGTCACAGGTCATATCGATGTAGGCCCTGGTTCCCGCCTGCGCATACTTCAGCATGTTGGACATCAGGTTGTCGAATATCCGCCAGAGATAGCGGCTGTCCGCCCGGACCATCATCTCCGATGTCTCCCCAGTCACTCTGAGATCCAGTCCTTTCCGGCGGAACTTTTCTTCATACTCTCCCAATGCCTGCATGAGCAGCATTGAGGCATTCACCTTCTCCATATCAAGCTTCAGTGCTCCGGACGAAGCCTTGGAGGCCTCAATCAGATCCTCGATGAGCTTCTTGAGGCGGGCTGACTGGCGGCCAAGGACTTCCAGATACTCCTGCGCTTTCGGATCCTTCAGATCAAGTTTGGTCAGAAGGTCTGTGTAATTGATGATAGATGTGAGCGGTGTCTTGATGTCGTGGGAGACATTGGTGATCAGCTCCGTCTTCATGCGCTCGGATTTCATGCGCTCCTCAACGGCCGATGTGATTCCGTTGCCGATCGTATTCAGCGAATTGCCGACATCCGCCATATCGATGAGCATCTTCTCCGTCTCGACCTTGTATTCCAGATTTCCGCCGGCGATCTCTGCTCCCGCCCGCTTGACCTTTCCGAAATCAAGCAGGATCTTCATCAGCGCAAGGAAGAAAATGATTTTCTCGATCAGCCAGAAGATCATAAGCAGGTCGAACTCATACCGGAACAGCACCAGACCGACGAACTCGCAGAAGACGAACAGGACAAAGAGTGCCCAGATGCGATTCCCCATCTGAACGCCGGTCATCGATTCCCTGAGTTTCCTGAAAGTGATTCCAAGCATTCCGGATAGCCATCTGAGGAAACGCGCGCTCAGCTTCCAGAGTCTGCAAATGACCGTCCGCCCCCACCAGCCGCCCACCTTCACATTGACTGCAAAGCTCATGCAGAAGGCCAGGACCGCGATGTAGGATAAAGTAAGGCCGACGCCAAATGCGCAGAATGTCTTTGCGGTGCTTGCCCGAATATCCCACATTTCAAGCACAAGGGCTGCACACATGAAGCTGAAGAGCAGAACTACTGCAAGGGCAAGATCCATCGGCATGCGGTCGATCAGGAGAAGACTTACTTCATCGGAACCTCCTCTGTGGCCGGCAGCCATCTGGCCGTCAGTCACTCCTTCATTCCCGGTTGCTCCCCTGTGCCCGGCTGCCATCATCAGGAAGATGAACAGAAGAAGTCCGAGAATAACACAGATGAGGATCAGTGCAAACACCGCAAATCTGATTTTATATAGTAATCCGAGTAGGATCTGTACCTGCTCAAAAAAGTCTGCGGTCACCCAGTTGCCTGTCAGAACAAGTTTATCAGCGACGACACCTGCAACCGTATAGACCGTACCCTCCTCCTGGGAGCCGGCGCGGAACCAGGCGTTTTCGATCTGTCCGCCGTAAGAATCGTCGAAGTAAAATCTGTTGACTGTATAAGGAGAAATCATGATGTCGATATTCTCAGGTAATAATTCCTCGACCTTCGAGCCGGGAACACCCACCTCTCCGCCAACATTTCTCGTGAGCCAGAGCATCCCCTTCTTCTCATCAACTCTGTAGAGTTCCGGATCCACACGGTACAGAATGCTTCCGTCAGTTTCCTGGCCTGTGACATACAGTTCGATCGGTTGTTTGGGAGCCGTTTCTTCTGAGTCGGCGGCAGCTGCCTGATTTTCTGCGGCTGTAATCTGGGTATCTGCGGCTTCAGTCTGTGCGGCTGCGGCAGTCTGGCTTTCTGCTGCCTGTGCGGCTGCGGTCTGGCTGTCTGCTGCCTGTGCGGATGCGGTCTGGCTGTCTGCTGCCTGTGCGGATGCGGTCTGGCTGTCTGCTGCTTGTGCGGCTGCGGATGCGGTCTGGGCGTCTGATGCCTGTGCGGCTGCGGTCTGGCTTTCTGCTGCTTGTGCGGCATTGGCTGCCGCGCTTTCAACTGCTGTTCCTGCAGTGGTGCCGGCTACATTTGCCTCGACCTGCGTGGTGTTCTCGTCTGCAGTCAGGCAATAGTAGAATTTCTGGATCTGCTCCTCCCAGCTCCTGTCTTCAGAGCCGCCCTGCACGTAGGCGTTATTGAACATCGAGTCGGCCAACCGGTATGATGTTGTGTCCGATATTGCAAATTCATGAATGACCGCATTCTCCGGCACCGTCTCAAGATCGCCCGCGACCTTTGCTCCGCCCGTACCGCTGTCCAAAAAGATAGCGTAATGATAATTCGGGCTCAGCTCCTTGTCCGCAGCGCCCACATAGTTGGCCATTGCGGTCACGGAGTACTTGCTGAGCATCTCACGATTCATTCTCTCCTGAAGCCCTTCCCTGGTTGTATCATAAACCCCATACGAGCTGCAGTAATACGCTCCGATCATGCCGGCTATGCAGCCGACTCCCATTATAAACAAGAGCAGTGCGGCAATGAGCTTTGCCCACCACTTATCTCTTAATCTTGTTATCATATTAACCCCTTTCTGACTGCAATCAGAATTTCTGGTGTATGCTCTCTACCTGACCGATTTTCTCAGGCTTTCTCAAGCTTATATCCTCTGCCCCACACGACCTTCAGATATCTGGGCTCCGAAGGATTGATCTCAATTTTTTCTCTCAGATGTCTCACGTGGACCGCCACCGTGTTTTCCGCCTCGAAAGCGGCGTCATGCCAGACTTCGCGGTAGATTTCTTTCGGTGAATATACGGCACCCGGGTGTTCCACAAGGAACTTCAGGATGTTGTACTCCGTGGGTGTCAGGGCAACTTTCTCACCGTCCACAAAGACTTCCTTCGAATCATCGTGGATGGAGATGGCGCCGCAGGAGAGGATATTTGCATCCTGCTCCTCAGGCTGACCGTTCACACCGCCGAGCAGCGTGTACCTGCGGAGGCTCGACTTCACGCGGGCAAGAAGTTCCATCGGGTTGAAGGGTTTTGTCACATAGTCATCGGCCCCGAGGGTCAGCCCTTCGATCTTGTCCGTGTCCTCACTCTTGGCGGTAAGCAGGATGACCGGCACATTGCTGATTTTCCGAATCTCCCGCATACACGCATATCCATCCATGACCGGCATCATGAGGTCGAGCAGAACGAGATGAATGTCCTCATCCGTGCGGAGCGCATCAAGGGCTTCCTGCCCGTTATAGCAGCACACGGTCTCGTATCCGGTCGTCTCAAGGTAAATTCTGATTGCTGTTACTATATCTTTTTCATCATCACATATTAAAATCTTATCCATAGTATCTCCTGCAGGATTTATTTTTATGCGGAGTGACAGCAGAGTACCACGTCCATAAGAGTTGCCGCACCGCATGAGGTGTCGGTTCAACGGAGAGCCCCTCTTTGTATCTAAATGTAAGATGCTCTCCGCCAGGCCTCGGTTAGTGAGACAGCAGCCGTACGCGCTGCATTTTGTCCTCTCTTTAACGACTATTGTAAGCATACGCCGTTTAAGAAGCTATAGGCAAATATATTAAGATATTCTTAAAAAGCGCAGACCCAAAAGGCCTGCGCTTAACTCATGCATCATAATTCTCTGAAAGTGACTCCTTCTCAACCAATCAGATTTCTGTTCCGTCTTTTCTCTTCTCAAGTAATCTTTTAAGCGTTCCAAGGGACGGGTGCGCGACTTTAACCAGCGGCTGTACTGTCTTACCCTGCGCTTTCTTTTCAGGCTTTGTGTCAATTGTATCATTGAATAATGCTGATGTTCCGCCTGTGACTTCTTCGAGTTCCTCTGCGTTTAGCTTGTTATTTTCTGCCATGGTGTCTCCTTTTTATTTAATATGCTTTTATTCTCATTTTTCATTGTCGTCTTTCGTCCTACAATTATTTATACGACAAATTTCAGGAAATGGCTACCCTGTATTAATCTTTGTTCTTAGCCATATCTTGCTATCAAAATGGTAGCGGCAACTACATTCCTGCTTCCAAGGCCATATGGTTGCCTTTGACCTAATGCGATTTCATCGGATCAACGGCAGAGGCAACCAAATTCCTGCTTCCAGAGTCATATAGTTGCCTTTGACCTAACGCGATTTCATCGGCTCATTGGCAGAGGCAACTAATTTCCTGCTTCCAGTGTCATATGGTTGCCTTTGACCAAAACTGATTTCATCGGGTCAACGGCAGAAGCAACCAAATTCCTGCTTCCTGGGTCATATAGTTGCCTTTGACCTAACGCGATTTCATCGGCTCATTGGCAGAGGCAACTAAAATCCATCTCCCACAGAAAAATGGTTGCCTTTGACCAAAATTGATTTCATCGGGTCCCCGGCAGCCGCAGCTGAAGCCAAAAAGGCAGCCGCACCGCGGCTGCCCTCATCACCCAAGCTAAGCACCAAACTTAATTTATTCAGCTGAAATCTCAAACACAATCGACGCAAAATCACCGCCCAGCGCAGTCAGATCTTCTCTGTCGATCGGAATGCCCACACTCATGAGCTCGTCGCCGTATGCGGCATAGCCGCGGGTCTCATCGCACACGCGGTAGGACAGCTTGTACTTCACATCCTCGGAAAGGCCCGCCAGCTTGAACCTGATCCAGGAGGCGTTGACCTTATTCAGCCTCTGATAGAAGCCCGCAAGAGCGGTCTTCTTGTCCGGTGAGACGCAGATCCAGCCGGTCTCGTTGCCCTTGAACGGGCTGAGCAGCCTGTAAAAATCGCTCTCGATCTGGATCAGCCTGCGATACTTCTTCATGAAGCGGATCTGCTCCTTAACGACCTGAATCTCCTCCTCGGGCATCTTCTCGAGGTCGAGCTCATAGCCGAAGGTGCCGAACATGGCTACATTTGCGCGAGTCGCGAGCGGTGTCGTCCGGTGGAGCTGATGGTTCGGAACGGCGGAAACGTGGGCTCCGATCATAGAGACCGGATACACGTAGGTCGTCCCATACTGGATCTTGCACCTCTCCGAAGCGTCCGTATCATCGCTGCACCATGCCTGCGGCGCAAAGTACAGAAGGCCCGGATCAAATCTCGCGCCGCCGCTCGCGCAGGACTCGAACAGGACGTGCGGGAATTCGCTGGTAAGTCTGCTGTACAGATTGTAGAGACCAAGTGTATACCGATGCATCATCTCGCCCTGACGGTCTGCCGGCAGCGCAAGGCTGAAGGGAGCAGTCATGTAGCGGTTCATGTCCCACTTAATGTAAGAAATCTTGGACTCGGAGAGGATCTTCGCGACCATATCGTGGATATAATCGACCACTTCCGGTCTGGAATAATCCAACACATGCTGATGTCTTGCCTGGCAGTGGTAGCGGCCGGGCACATGGATGATCCAATCCGGGTGCGCGCGGTAGAGATCACTGTCCTTATTGACCATCTCAAGCTCGAACCAGAGGCCGAACTTGACCCCGATCTCCTCCATCTTCTCGGAAAGCCCATTTATGCCGGACGGCAGCTTCTCCATGTTGCAGAACCAGTCGCCGAGACCGCGATAGTCATCGTTTCTGGTGCCGAACCAGCCGTCGTCGAGGACAAAGAGTTCAATGCCGACTTCCTTAGCCTTCCTCGCCATCGCGAGCAGCTTCTCCTCCGTGAAATCGAAATATGTGCCCTCCCAGTTATTGAGCAGGATCGGGCGCTCCTTATCTCTCCACTCGCCGTGGGCAAGTCTCGTTCTGTACAGTCTGTGGTAGACCTGGCTCATGCCGTTCATGCCCTTGTCGGAGTAGACCATGACAACTTCCGGCGTGACAAACGTCTCGCCTTTCTCCAGTTTCCAGGCAAAATTCTCCGGGTGAATTCCCATCGTGACCCTCGTCATGTCGAACGTGGACACTTCGACCTGGGCAAGGAAGTTTCCGCTGTAGACGAGCGAGAATCCATAGACTTCCCCCGCCTGCTCAGTCGTCTCTTTTCTCTTTAATGCTGCAAATGGATTCTGCTCCGCACCTCCCGTCGTCCCCGCAAGGCCCTGGATGCTCTGAATTCCCATATCCAGCTTTCTAGTGTGGACATATCTCTCACGGCCCCAGGCTCCGCTGAGCTGGACCATCTCATAGT
>JAFWIM010000169.1 GCA_017514845.1 Lachnospiraceae bacterium | reverse complement strand
TTAATGCCGCGGGCTTTCGCAAGTTCTCTGAGGGTCTTCACCGGAAGGCTCTGATACCTTTCTTTTGTCATAATATTTGGCATAAATATTTCCTTTACTTAATTATATCTCTTCCAGCTGCGCGGGGTTAACAGGAGCAGCATCGGGAAAATCTCGAGACGCCCTGCAAGCATATCGAATATAAGAACGCACTTGGTCAGCGGAGAGAAGAACGAATAGTTGCCGGTCGGACCTACGAGATTCAGACCCGGACCTATGTTGTTCAACGTCGCGGCAACAGCTGTGAAGTTTGTCGTAAAATCAAAATTGTCAACTGATACTAAAAGTGTTGATAAAAGGAAAATAGTAAAATAAATCGCGATAAAAACGTTCGTATTCCGGATCGTCTCATGCGCAACGGACGCTCCGTCGAACTGGATCTTCTTGATCCATCTCGGATGGATAATATTGTCGATTTCCTTTCGGATCGTCTTAAATACGATAACAAATCGGGATACTTTCATACCGCCGCCGGTCGAACCCGCGCAGGCTCCGATGATCATGAGGAGAACCAGCAGAGTCTTGCTGAGTTCCGGCCATTTGTCAAAATCGGCCGTCGCGTATCCCGTCGTAGTGATGATAGTGCCGACCTGGAAGGCTGCATGGCGCAGGGCGTCGCCGAAGCTGTACATTCCGGTGATATTGATCGTTATGATCACAATAGAGACGAGAACAAGCGAAATATAGGCTCTTACCTCCGTCATCCCGAACGCAAGCCGCAGCTTTCTGGCGACCAGATAAAAGTAAAACTGAAAATTGATACCGCAGGCAATCATGAAGATCGTCGTTATGTTCTGCTGCGCGGCGGTATAGCTCATATAGCTGTCATTTTTGACGCCGAAACCGCCGGTGCCCACAGTGCCGAATGTGTGGCAGAGGGCTTCGAACACCGGCATCCTGAACACGACCAGCAGGATGAACTCTGCCACAGTTATAATAAAATAAATAGTATAGAGGATTTTTGCCGTGTCTCCGACCCTGGGAACGAACTTGCCGACGACCGGACCCGGGCTCTCCGCTTTCATCAGATTAAATGTCGATCCGCCGAGGAGCGGCACGACGGCGAGCATGAAGACGAAGATTCCCATGCCTCCGACCCAGTGGGTGAAACTTCTCCAGAAGAGGCTGCATTTGTTGAGCGGCTCGACCGCTGTCAGGATCGATGCTCCTGTCGTCGTGAAGCCCGATACAGTCTCAAATACCGCGTCGAGATAAAACGGTATATCTCCGTTCAGCGTAAAGGGAAGCGCTCCGATCAGTGACATGACCAGCCAGGCAAGGGCAACCGTGACGAAGCCGTCGCGGCCGTACACTTTCGTGCGCGTCGGCTTCCTGAGTGACATAAGTGTGCCGATAACCAGCGCTACGACGGCTGTAATCAGGAAAGATATCCCGGCCGGTTCGCGATAAATTACAGCGACGATGCACGGGAGCAGCAGCATAACACTCTCGAGCTTAAGAATCCACCCAAGAATATAAATGACCATTCCGTAATTCATAAACCGGATTCCCCCTTAATAAGCAAGAATATCATCCAGATCCCTGATCTTGTCCTCGCTGAGGACGACAAGGATGACAGAGTCACCGACTTCAATGGAATCATGCCCGGTAGGGGTGAACGCGCGACCGTTCCTGAAAATCTTTCCGATCAGTATGTTCTTCTTGGTATTCAGCTTGACCAGCGGAATGCTGACGGCCCTTGTCTTTTCAGTGACATGGAATTCAATGGCCTCGGCTTCGCCGTTGGCTATCTTATAGAGGTTCTCTACGTTGCTTCCCATAGAAGCCCGCATAGAGCGGACGAACTGAATAATATACTCAGCCGTCGTCTCCTTCGGATTGACAACAGATCCGAGGTCCAGACTGTCTATGACCTTTGTGAAGGACAGCTTGCCAACTTTGGTCACGGTCTTGACGTTCTCAGACTGGCTCCGGGCAAACAGGGTAAGCATGATATTCTGCTCATCCATACCGGTCACGGCCGCAACACCGTCGACTTTCTCGATTCCCTCCTCAATTAGGAGATCCTCATCGGTGCCGTCACCGCAGATGATCTCGGCGTCCGGCAGCAGCTCGCTGAGCACCTCGCTGCGCTTAAGATCCTTCTCGATGATCTTGACACCGATCCCGCTGGCAGCCAGATTTTTCGCCATATAATACGTCATCTTTCCACCGCCGATGATCAGGACGTCGCGCACCCGGTGCGTCTCAATACCGATTTTTCTGAAGAATTCGTGCGCCTGCTCGTGTCCCGCGATGACAGACACAAGGTCGCCCGCCTCGATCACGAAATCACCGGATGGGATAATGACCTGCCCTTTTCTTCTCACCACGGCAACGAGTACGTCCGTGCGTAGCTTTTGGTGGATATACGTCAGCGGCTTGCCGGCCAGAAGGCTCTTGTCGGGAATGCGAACTGTCAGGAGCTCGATTTTGCCCTTGGCGAATGTCTCAATGTCGATTGCTGAAGGAAATCTGAAAATGCGTCCCATCTCCTCCGCTCCGGCGCTCTCCGGATTGATGAGCATGGCCAGACCGAAGCCTTTCTGCAGGAATTCCCTCTCATTGCTGTAGACAGGGTTCCTGACTCTGGCGATCGCGGCCAGGTTTCCGGTCCTCTTGCCGATCACGCAGCACAGAAGATTCTTCTCATCCGAATCTGTGACTGCGATCAGGACGTCGGCGTTTTCAATGCCGGCTTCCCTGAGCGTTGTGTAGCTTGTGCCGTCGCCGACCATGGCCATCGCGTCCATGCCGTCCGATACGGCCCGAAGCTTGTTCGGATTGTTGTCAATAACGGTGACGTCATATCCTTCATTGCAGAGCTGCTTTGCTATTGTAGAGCCTACTTTGCCGCACCCTACTATAATAATGTTCATAAACTTCCTCCTAAAGAAAACGAAAATGCACTCAAAAAAGCCTTATCACAAGGCTTCTTTTCAGCAGTATCGAAAAAAATCACGTGAATGTGTTGTTCGAATATTCGCTCCGGATTCGGAGCTTATGTAAGATAAGTCATATTCTTGTACATTATACATCAATGCCGCAATAATAGCACTAAAAAAATCACGTATCGGGGACGGTTCTTTTCGCGCGATTAAATGACTGTGAAAGTTCAGGCAGGCTGCCACCATTTCGATTCCGGCAGCAGAGCATTCATCTTCATCGAAAAACATTGCGGGTCCTTCACTGAGAGATCAGCAATGCATATGCATTGTTAAGCTCTCAGATAGGACCTGCGTTTTTCGATGAAGATGATGTCTGCGCCGGATTAAGCACTTCGGGGCAGCCTGTATGAGCTGTCACCCCCGCTCTATAAACCGCTCCGTCTCCTGCATGATCTCATAAAGTTCCTTCATATCTGTGAATATATCTCCGCTCTCCAGCGAATGGTTCGCATGCGGAATCAATGAGCAGGGAATCCCCCGACTTTCGCAGATGCCGCAGATGCGGCTCTTCTCCTTACCGACCCAGGGATCCGCGTCGCCCGTAAATGCGATAGCATCTCCAAAGTCAAAGGCAAAGGTCTCCTCCAGCGGAGTATAGAGGACCATCCTGATCCTGTCCCGTGCCGGACTTTCCGAAGCGATCTTAGCCGCGACCGCGGTCCCGATGCTCTTTCCGATGAATACAATATCGTCATAGTCACAGAGGTCAGTGCCGGACAGCTTATCTTCCGCCTGCTCCTGCGCAATCCGGAACGACTGCTCCATCCTGCCCCGGTCACCCATAATTTTCGGCGGAAAACCTTTGTAGTCCATGATCAGAATATAGAAGCCATGGGCTGCCGCGATTCGTCTGCTGAAATACATGAGAGGCTTGTCGGCTGTGTAGCCTATGCCCGGGAAAAAGACTGCCAGTTTTTTCATTTGATCCCCCACATTTACATTCAAGTCCGGCTCTCCTATTTATTCAAGTCTCGCTCGCGAGACTTGGCGCGGGATTCGGGTCAGCGTTAGCTGACATCTTCCAAACCGAATCCCTGCGCATCCTCGCGGAGCGTATATCTCAGTGGGGGATTGACACCCGCCACTGAGACTAGTTTGTTGCCCACCGCCTATAGAGGCGGGGGTCATCTCACACTGAGATATACATTTATATTTAATACACATTAATATCAGAAAAGGAATGAATAGTACTGCTCAAAAACACATCTGACATTGTGTATATGCTTCTTTATTTCAGCCTCAGCTCTGTCCGCGTCCTTATCCCGAATCGCCTCATAGATAGCGGTATGCTCTTCCAGGGAATGGTCGCTTCTGCCGGGAATGAGAATCGTCTTGCTGTTGTATTTTTTCATCTGGTTCTTCAGCTTGAGGGTCATTTCGACAGCCGGCTTATTCGGGCAATTGGCGTAGATGGTCTTATGAAATTCCTGATTGCAGGCCGAATAATCCATGAGAGCCCCGTCCGCGGCATACTTATTCATCTTATCAATGATGGATTTCAACTTGTCCGTATCTTTTTTTGTAAATGCCGGAACTGCCAGGCGTATTATAAAGCCCTCCAGCACTTCGCGGAGATCCAGGAATTGCAGAACTTCTTCTTTAGAATAGCTTGTCACCTTGGCCCCTTTGTTGAGATCCATGGTCACATAGGCGTCATTTTCCAGCATAAGAAGGACCTTCTTGATTGTATTCCTGCTGACGTTATACTCTTTTGCCAGAGCAAGTTCAGGAAGGCTCTGGGCAGGCGAGTACTCTCCGTTCTCTATCTTCTTTTTCATTTTCTTATAGACGATCGTTGTCTGTGTCTCAGCCATATTGCACCCCTCAATTGATGAACAGAATTATTATACATTATATTGTTGATTATATGCGCGATGCGTGCGGAACGCAATAAAAACACGTTTTTTCGGTGTGCTATAGCCGTATCCGGCAACCGTTCAGACAGGCTATGACCAAAGCCAGATGCTTTGCTGCCGGACACGGATTGTACGAACATCCTGTCTGAACTATTGCTATACTTCACATGCGCATTTTCAACATACATGCGTCCCTGTTTTCATATAATTTTACCAAATCGAAAAATCTCAATAACTTAATGTTGACAAATGTCATCTGCAAAAGTACAATGCACTTGTAAACAAAATTGTTCAACAATCAAGAATAACAAATATGATACTCAACAATGATTTTCAACCAAGGAGGACAAAAAAGATGACGGACGTCAAAGAGCTTATGAGAGGCGGATATGATCTTCATGTACATTCTGCGCCGGACTGCCTGCCCAGAAAAATGGATGATATCGATATGGCAAAGAGGATTACGGATTCAACTCTTGCCGGTTACGCGATAAAGAACCACTGGACATCCACCGCGGGTAGAGCACAGCTCATCAACAAGATGTTCCCCGGATGCGATGCGGTCGGCACAATCACACTGAACAGCGCGGTCGGCGGCCTCAACCCGACAGCCGTTGAGATGGCCGCGAGAGGCGGCGTCAAGCTCGTCTGGTTCCCCACATGCGACAACGAGCATGAGATGGCTTATCAGTTCGACGGCAACCCAAATAAGAAGAGAGCCTTCTGGGCAAG
>JAFWIM010000168.1 GCA_017514845.1 Lachnospiraceae bacterium | reverse complement strand
CAAGCCGAATCAGGGCAAGAAGCAGTTCTCCCGCATCCCGAAGGCTCTTCAGCAGAATAAGCCTAAGAATGAGGCTCCGAAGGAGAAGGAGGTCGTAACTGAGATCAAGATCCCGGAGAAGCTCACAGTCCGCGAGCGGGCTGAGGCTATGAAGATGCAGCCGGCAGCTCTCGTGAAGGATCTTTTCATGAAGGGCATGATGGTCACAGTGAATCATGAACTTCCGTTTGAGAAGGCTGCAGAGATCGCGATGGAATATGATATCATCGCTGAGCAGGAAGAGAAGGAAGACGTCATCGGTGAACTTCTCGCGGAAGCTGAGGAGAATGAGGATGAGATGGTCGCCCGTCCGCCTGTCGTCTGCGTCATGGGCCATGTTGACCACGGCAAGACATCTCTTCTTGACGCGATCAGAAATACGCATGTGACTGACCGCGAAGCGGGCGGTATCACGCAGCACATCGGTGCATATATGGTAACGGTCAACGGTCAGAAGATCACGTTCCTTGACACACCTGGCCATGAGGCATTCACAGCTATGCGTATGCGCGGCGCGAACTCTACTGATATCGCAGTCCTGGTCGTAGCTGCCGACGACGGCGTCATGCCGCAGACAGTGGAAGCCATCAATCACGCGAAAGCTGCAAATGTAGATATAATCGTAGCAATCAACAAGATCGACAAGCCGGGCGCTAATATTGACCGCGTCAAGCAGGAGCTTTCCGAGTACGGTCTTCTTTCCGAAGACTGGGGCGGCGACACGATCTTCTGTCCGGTATCGGCAAAGACCCACGAAGGTATCGAGAATCTTCTTGAGATGATCCTTCTTACTGCAGAAGTCGATGAATTGAAGGCTAATCCGAACAGAAAAGCCAGAGGTCTGGTCCTTGAAGCCAAACTTGACAAGGGACGCGGTCCGGTGGCCACGATCCTCGTACAGAAGGGCACGCTCAAGCAGGGCGATTTCATCGCCTGCGGCAGCGCGAGCGGCAAAGTTCGCGCCATGACAGACGAAAAGGGCAGGAGACTGCATAAGGCAACTCCGTCCATGCCGGTCGAGATCATCGGTCTGTCATCTGTCCCGGATGCCGGCGAGGTGCTGGTGGCCCTTGACAGCGATAAGGAAGCCAAGGCATTTGCCCAGACCTTCATCACAGAGGGCAAAAAGAATCTTATCGAGGAGACAAAAACGCAGATGTCTCTCGACGATCTCTTCAACCAGATCAAGGAAGGCAGCCTGAAGGAGCTTCCGATCGTCATCAAGGCGGACGTCCAGGGCTCTGTCGAGGCAGTCAAGCAGTCGCTGCTTAAGCTGTCGAACGAGGAAGTCGTCGTCAAAGTCATCCACGGCGGCGTAGGCGCGATTACCGAGTCCGATATCGCTCTCGCATCCGCGTCCAACGCGATTGTCATCGGCTTCAACGTCCGCCCGGACGCTACTGCCAAGGCTATGGCTGAGACACAGAAAGTCGATGTCCATCTGTACAATGTCATCTACGAGGCAATCGAGGATGTAACAAGAGCCCTGAACGGCATGCGCGCGGCAGTTTACGAGGAGAAGATCCTCGGCCATGCTGAGATCCGCCAGGTATTCAAGGCATCCGGCATCGGCAATATCGCCGGCGCTTACGTCAGAGACGGTATCTTCCAGAGGAACTGCCAGATTCGCGTATTCCGCAAGGATGAGAAGCTCTATGAAGGTTCTCTCGCATCCCTGAAGAGATTCAAGGACGACGTCAAGGAAGTGCGTGAGGGTTATGAGTGCGGTCTTGTATTCAAAGATTTCGGCGATTTCGAGGTCGAGGATACGGTTGAGGCCTACACAATGGTAGAGGTGCCCAGAGAATGAAAAAAAACAGTCCAAAGAGCAGACGGATCAATGAAGAAGTAGCCCACGAGCTCGCAAATATTATCCGCGGGCTCAAGGATCCCAGAATTGCGGTAATGACATCTGTCATGGATGCATATGTCGCAACTGATCTTAAGACCTGTAAAGTGTATATAAGTGTTATGGGCGATGAGGAGCAGCAGAAAAAGACGATGGAGGGACTTCGCAGCGCGGAAGGTTATATCCGGCGCGAACTTGCTCACAGTCTTAACCTTCGCAACACGCCCGAGCTTACATTTGTGCTTGATCGGTCAATAGAACGAGGCGCACGTATGTCACGTCTCATCGACGAGGTGATGGCACAGAGCGCGCCGGTAGAAGAAAATGATGAAGCTTGATGATATTTTTACCAAAAGCATAAAGACCTGCGCCATTGTCGGACATGTATCGCCCGACGGTGACGCGGTCGGCAGCGTGACAGCTCTTTATGGCTATGTGCGGAAGAACTTTCCGTGGATCGATGCGGAACTGTATATAGAGAGACCAAAGGAGAGCCTTATGTTCCTGCCCGGTCTTGCCGATGCTTTTTTTGACACGCCGGAGGATTCCGTTCGGGATCTCTTTGTGTCCTGTGATGTGAGCTCGACCGACAGGTTCGGAGTGGCAGGGAATCTGTTCCCGCTAGCGAAGAAGACCTTCTGCGTTGACCATCACATCAGCAATCCGCTTTTTGCGGATATAAATGTCGTGGACGCGGATGCCAGTTCCTGCGCTGAGGTACTTTACAATCTTATGGATCCGGCAAAGATCGATCTCGATATCGCGACATCACTGTATACCGGTATTATTCATGATTCCGGCGTATTCCAGTACAGCAACACCAGAGGAGAGACACTCAGAATCGCCGCGGATCTGCTTGAGAGAGGAGTCCCGGCAAGCCGGATCATCGATGAGTCGTTTAACCAGCGAACGATGAGACAGAGCCGGATCCTCGGCAAAGTGCTGCAAGAGAGCATGCTCTATATGGATGGCAAGGTCATTGTAGGGAGTGTGACTCTTGAAGACATGAATACATTCGAAGTAATCAAAAAGGATCTCGATGGGATCGTCTCCGAACTCAGGCTGGTAAAGGGCGTTTTAGCAGCTGTTTTCATTTACGAGACTGAGCCTTCTGTATTCAAAGTATCGCTTCGAAGCAACGGTGACCTGGATGTGAGCCGCGCAGCCGGCACTTTCGGCGGGGGCGGTCATATAAAGGCAGCCGGATGCACAATAGAAGGCCGGCTTTCGGATGTCCGAGATCAGCTGCTTGAGGAGCTTGCGAAATATATCTGAGTATTGATGGGCTGGGCTTTTTTGTGCTGCAGCTCATCTTTTTTGTCAGCCGAAGAGGTAATTAATGGTACATGGTGTAATTAATGTAAGAAAAGAGAAGGGAATGACATCTTTCAGCGTGGTGGCCCGGTGCCGGAGAATATTCGGACAGAAAAAAATCGGTCACACGGGAACACTGGACCCGGATGCCGAGGGCGTACTTGTCGTCTGTCTGGGCAAAGGCACTAAGCTGGTCGATATGCTGTCCCATGGAACGAAGACATATGAGGCAGTCCTCAGGCTCGGCTGTGTCACGGACACGCAGGACACTTCGGGGACGGTGCTCCGTGAATTTGAAGTAAATGTCAGCCCGGATGAGGCGGAAGCCTGTGTGCTCTCATTTGAAGGGCCTCAGATGCAGGTTCCGCCCATGTATTCGGCCCTCAAGGTAGACGGTAAGAAGCTTGTCGACCTGGCAAGAAGGGGAATAGAGGTAGAGCGCAAAGCGAGGGAAGTCATCTTCTCGGATATTGAAATACTTGAGACAGGCCTGCCGAGGGTCCGCTTCAGAGTGACCT
>JAFWIM010000167.1 GCA_017514845.1 Lachnospiraceae bacterium | reverse complement strand
TCGTCATCATCGTCGTGATGGTGGTGATGCTCGTGCTCATCATCGTCGTCATCATCGTCGTGATGGTGGTGATGCTCGTGCTCATCATCGTCGTCATCGTCATCATCGTGATGGTGCTCATGCTCGTCATCATCCGGATTCTGGATAGCTTCGATCCAGCCCGCGGACTCCATGGACTTCTCAAGATCGAAACGCCCTGTGTTCAGGACATCCGCGATCTTGACCTTGGCGTAGTTGGCTTCAATGAGCACTGCGCTCGTCTGCAGGCTGCGGACGATCTCTTTCAGAAGGCCGAGCTGTTTCGGAGTGACCATGTCCACCTTGTTGAGGAGGACAGTGTTGCAGAACTCGAGCTGCTGGATGAGGAGGTTCTCGATATCCTCTTCCTCGATGGAATCCTTTGTCAGGCTTCTGCCGTCCTCGAATTCGTCGTGCATGCGCGCGCAGTCTACGACTGCGATAATGTTGTCGAGTTCCATCGGAAGGCCGGTGTATGTGCTCTCCTCGCAGATGTCGGCGATGGTCTGGGCGATCGGAATCGGCTCGCAGATGCCGGAAGCTTCAATGATGATGTAATCATATTTCTTTGTCTCTGCCAGCTCGCTGAGCTGGTTGGCAAGGTCATCTCTCAGAGTACAGCAGATGCAGCCGTTTGTCAGCGGTACAAGGTTGCTGTTTTCCTGTGTGACGACGCCGCCTTTTTCGATGAGGTCCGCGTCTACGTTGACCTCGCCGATATCGTTGACGATGACGGCGGCGCGGATGCCTTCGTCATTTGCAAGAATGTGATTCAGAAGAGTCGTCTTGCCGGCACCGAGATAACCGGTGATCAGGGCGATCTTCACTGTATTTTTCGCGCTCATATATAATGCTCCTTTCATCGTGTCCGCAGCGGCTGCGCGGACAGCTTGTTTAACTGATTCAGAATCTATTCTATTTTCGCATCTTATTTAGCTTTGTCAAGCCTGAAATTTGACGTTGATTTTACCGGGGACATACGCTATAATATCCGGGTATGGATACGGATGTGAAGTACATGCGCCAGGCTGTCGGCCAGGCGAAAAAGGCATACGCTTTAAATGAAGTCCCGATCGGATGCGTCATCGTCCACGACGGGAAAGTGATCGGTCGGGGATATAACCGGAGGAACACGGACAAGAGCACACTTGCTCACGCCGAGATCACGGCCATAAAGAAGGCCGCCAGAAAAATCGGCGACTGGCGCCTCGAAGAGTGCACGATTTATGTGACGCTGGAACCGTGCCCGATGTGCGCGGGGGCTATCGTGCAGGCGAGGATCCCCCGATGTGTGATCGGATGCATGAATCCGAAAGCAGGGTGCGCGGGGTCTGTCACGAACCTGCTCGAGATGGACGGCTTCAACCACAAGGTGACTGTCAGCCGCGGAGTGCTTGAGGAAGAGTGCAGCAATATGCTGAAGAGCTTCTTTAAGGAACTCAGAAAGCGGGATGCCGAAATCAAAAAGTTAAAAGCCGCGATGAAAGACAGAGAGATCATAACCGGTCATTCTGAAGAGTAATCCGGTCTATATATGGAGAAGTATCGAAGTGGTCATAACGAGCCGCACTCGAAATGCGGTCATCGGGTAACCGGTGCATGGGTTCGAATCCCATCTTCTCCGCTTGGGACGCCACATTTTGTGGCGTTCTTTTTTACGCATCGGCAAGATTGAAAACGGCAGATAAGAAAATTAAAAATTTTTAAAATGGGACGGCGGGCATGTGGTTTACGATAACAACTTGTGATAGAATGGTCCCCGGGAGGAAAATAATTATGTTAATAAAGAAGTTACGCGGCAGTCTGGCGACGTTCGCGGCTGCCTGCGCTGTAATTGCCTGCACGGCAGTCTTTCCTGCAAATGTCGCCGCTGCCGAAGCAGCAGCAGCCCCGACAGCGGAACCGACGCCGATCCCTGTTGCCAGCAATCAGCTTCCGGGGTGGCCGCAGATGTCTGATATTGAAGCGCGCTCAGCCATAGTGATGGACGCGGATACCGGAGCGATCCTTTACTCCAAACTCATAGACGACAAGCGATATCCGGCCTCGATCACTAAGATCATGACCTGTCTCCTCGCACTCGAAAACTCATCGATGGATGACATTGTCACCTTTACCGAGGAGGGAATAAAAGAAGCGTACGCGGGCAGTTCTAACTGCGTTCCGGTGCTTGGCGAAGAATTCACCATGGAGCAGGCGCTCAACATCATGATGCTCAAATCCGCAAATGACATGGCGACCCAGATCGGTGTCCAGATCGGCGGCAGCGTGGAAGGTTTCACGCAGATGATGAATGACCGGGCTGTGGAGCTCGGCTGTACCGGCACACATTTTAACAACTCGAACGGTCTGCCGGACGAAAATCATTACAGCACCGCGCATGACTTTGCGCTGATTATGCAGGAATGTATTAAAAATGAGGATTTCAGGAGGATCACATCGACGGCGGTCGTGACGATCCCACCGACCAACAAGACATCGACGGAGCGCATCTATCAGAACCATTGCGCGCTGGTGGTGCCGAGCGACTCTCGCTACTATGAATACTGCATCGGCGGAAAGACCGGGTACACGGATTCCGCGTGGAGAACGCTTGTGAGTGCCGCTGAGAAGGACGGGCGGAGACTGGTATGTGTCACCATGAAGTGCGCGACCAAGCAGGACTTTCCGGATACCGTCGCGCTCTTTGAGTACGGCTTCAACAATTTTTCGGTACAGGAAGTCGACCGGACAGTCGATGGCTATAAGGAGACGGGCCGGGTCACGCTCCCTGTGAACGCGTCGATCGACAATACCTGGGCAAAAGATGACGGGGACGGTAATCTCACCTATTATTATGAAGAGCAGGTCGTGGGATACGGAGTAAGGACAAAGGAGTCGATCTTTTCGGGCAAAGATGATAATAAGGACAAGTCGGAGACCGGGACTGTGGAAGGGCAGGATGCCAATGCGCAGGAAGGGGGTTCCCACAGTCCGGTGACCGAGGAATCCAAGAGATCGGGATCGAGTCTTCTCATTATCATTTCCATTCTTCTGGTCCTTCTCATCATTGTGTTCGCGATCCATCTGAGGATCCGGAGAGAGAAGCGAAGAATCAGAAAAAGAAAACGTAGAAGAAACAAACATGAAGAGTGAATAAAAGAGGCTGACGCACCGCGGTACGTCAGCCTCTTGCCGTGTAATCAAAAAAAATCCGTGCGCCGCACTCTGAATATGGCCCAACAGACGTTACCTCCCCAGTTAACTCGGCCCAGGCACCCTCGCGTCACACGGAAGGTCCTGCTTAGTGCTGCTGTGTTCCCACCCTGACACGGTTCGCAGGTTCCCGTTGCACGAGACCCAGACGTCATCGCCACTTAAGAAGGGCTGCTCCATCAAGACATACCCTCGGATTGGCATCACCCCTGCTGTAGCGGACTGCAGGTTACAGGGCCCCGCTAATGCCCCGGCTGCACGGATATGTGAAGTATATCTCTAAAATGTTGAATTGTCAAATAGAGATTGTTAGCGTATAATAATATTAACTGTTTGGTCGTGTGAAATGGGGATTATATCGGACTTGTCGGTATGAGTGCACGGCTGGCAAATCGTGATTATTTCAGGAAAGAAGGAATGTATTATGAAAAGAATTGCTCTTCTCACAAGCGGCGGCGACTGCCAGGCTTTGAATGCTACAATGCGCGGTGTTGTCAAAGGTCTCAGCAACAACATCAAAGATCTTGAAGTATACGGATTCCTTGAAGGCTACAAGGGTATGATTTACGGCAATTACAAGCTGCTCACATCCGATGACTTTTCAGGTATTCTTACCCGCGGCGGCACGATCATCGGATCCTCCCGTCAGCCGTTCAAGCTGATGCGTGTTCCTGATGAGAACGGTCTCGACAAGGTCGAAGCCATGAAGCAGAACTATTACAAGCTTCGCCTTGACTGCGTCGTCATCCTCGGCGGAAACGGCACTCAGAAGACAGCGAACCTTCTGCGTGAGGAAGGCCTCAATGTCATCCATCTGCCGAAGACGATCGACAACGATATCTACGGAACAGACCTCACATTCGGATATCAGTCCGCAATCGACATCGCGACGACAGCGATCGACCAGATCCACACGACAGCTTCCTCCCACGGCCGTGTATTCATCGTGGAAGTCATGGGCCACAAGGTCGGCTGGCTGACACTCTCCGCAGGTCTTGCATCTGGCGCAGATGTCATTCTTCTTCCGGAAATCCCGTATGATCTTGACAAGGTATGCGAAGCGATCGAGAGACGTCATTCTCACGGAAAGAAGTTCACTATTCTCGCTGTCGCTGAGGGCGCAATCTCCAAGGAGATGGCAGCGATGAAGAAGAAAGACCGCAAGAAAGCGATGGAGAAGCTTCTGGCAGAATATCCGTCCGTATCTTACAAGCTCGCTCACGACATCACCGAGAGAACAGGCTCCGAGGTGCGTGTCACTGTTCCGGGACATGTACAGCGCGGCGGTTCCCCGGATCCGTTCGACAGAGTGCTCTCCACAAAGCTCGGTGTATACGCTGCTCAGATGATCGAGAAGGGCGAGTACGGCTACATGGTCGCTACTGTTAACAATGAAATTTGCAAGGTGCCGCTTGAACTGTCCGCAGGTCAGCTGAAGGGCGTTGATCCGGAAGATCAGACAGTCCAGCTTGCCAAGTACATGGGCATCAGCTTCGGAGATTAATTTATGTCATATGTTGCTCTATACCGCAAGGCCCGTCCCACTGTATTTGACGATGTTAAGGGACAGGACCACATTGTTACTACTTTAAAGAATCAGGTCATGGCGGGCAGAATCCAGCATGCCTATTTATTCTGCGGTACAAGAGGAACCGGAAAAACGTCCATCGCCAAGATCATGGCGAAGGTCGTGAACTGCGAAAACCCGGTAAACGGGAATCCCTGTAATGAGTGTGCTTCCTGCCGCCAGATCGCGGCAGGAAACTCTATGAATGTGATTGAGATCGACGCTGCTTCCAACAACGGCGTCGATAACATTCGCGAAATTGTTGAGGAAGTGCGTTACAGACCCACGCAGGGAAAGTATAAAGTGTACATCATTGATGAGGTTCACATGCTGTCCCAGGGAGCATTTAACGCGCTCCTTAAGACGCTTGAGGAACCTCCTTCTTATGTCGTATTTATTCTCGCGACGACCGAGGTCGGAAAGATTCCGGTGACTATCCTCTCCAGGTGTCAGCGCTATGATTTTCATCGGATTGATGCCGCCACTCTGGTATCCCGCATGAGGGAGCTCGTGCAGAAAGAGGGGGTGGAGGCCGAGGAGCGGGCTCTGCAGTTCGTTGCGCGCTCCGCCGACGGCTCCATGCGCGACGCGCTGTCTCTCCTTGATCAGTGCATAGCCTTTTACATGGGAGAAAAAATTACCTATGAGAAAGCGCTGAAGGCTCTGGGCGCGGTGGATACGGATGTATTTGCAAGCCTCACCGCCAGCATAATACAGGGGGACGCAGGGGCGGCGGTGTTCACATTTGCACAGATGATGGAGCGAGGCCGCGAGGCCGGCCAGTTCGTCTCCGATTACATCTGGTATCTGAGGAACCTGCTCATGGTGCAGACGCAGGATGAGGCGACGGATATCGTGGACGCTCCGGCCGAGCAGATCCTCAAGATGCAGAATCTTGCGGGCAGTGTCGCTCCGGAGACGATCATGCGGTATATCCGGGTGCTCTCAGAACTCCAGAACAATATGAGATTCGCGACCAACCGAAGAGTGCTGGTGGAAATTGCCTTCATTCGGCTGTGCCGTCCGCAGATGGAGAGAACTGAGGACTCAGTGAGGGACAGGATCCGCATGCTGGAAGATAAACTTGAAGAGCTTGAGATGAACGGTCTCATGGCAGCTCCGCCGGATCCGCACAGTTATCCCGCACCGGTCCGGGAGGAGGAAGCGGTCGAGACGACCCCGCCGCCGAACGCGGCTCCGGAAGATCTTGAGAGGGTCGTCGCGATTTGGCCGCAGGTCCTGGGGAACCTCAGTTCGGGGCTTCTTCGCGGAATGCTGAAAGATGTACAGCCGGAATATAAAGCCGACGGAAACGATACAAGACTCTATCTTCGGCTGAAAAATTTCGGTACGAAAGCCATGGAGCACAAAAAAGAAAATGTGCATAATATCGAGTCTGTTATAGAGAAAAAAATCGGCAAACATGTAGATGTTGTGCTTTTGGGTGTTGACGATAGAGAAGATGGGTTGTATAAAGTAACCGTGTCAAAAAATGAAAATGTTGATGATATCCTTGCGCACAGTATAGCCATGCAGGTCGAAGTCACAGACGAAGACTGGGGATGACATGTGGGATATCCGCTGAATCATCGCGTCAGCGCGATAAGCACCAGATACCAGAGACATAGCAGAGCAGTTAAGGAGGAAGTACGTTGGCTAAAAGAGGTGGCTTCTCCGGCGGCATGCCGGGAAACATGAATAACCTTATGAAGCAGGCGCAGAAGATGCAGCGTCAGATGGAAGAGAGACAGGCGGCGCTGAACGAAAAAATCTTCACCGCTACAGTCGGCGGCGGAGTGGTCGAAGTTTCCGTGAACGGAAAAAAGGAAGTACAGAAGCTTACTATTGATCCGGAAGCGGTAGACCCGGATGATGTCGAGACACTCGAAGATCTCGTTGTCGCAGCTCTTAACGAGGCATTCAAGAAAGTAGACGCCGAACAGGCGGGAATCTACGGTAATCTTGGCGGCGGCATGGGAGGTCTCGGAAGTGGACTATTTTAGTGGACACATCAGCACTCTGATCGAGCAGCTGTCCAGCCTCCCGGGCATTGGACCAAAGACTGCGCAGAGACTGGCTTTTCATATTATAAGTCAGCCGGAAGACCGGGTGAAGCGGCTTGCGGACAGTATAACTTCCGCGAGAGCCAACGTCCGGTACTGCCGGGAGTGCTGCACTCTGACAGACGCGGATCTGTGTCCGGTCTGCAGCAACCCGAAGCGGGAGAAGTCGACTATTATGGTCGTTGAGACGCCGAGGGATCTTGCGGCCTATGAGAAGACGGGAAAATATAACGGTGTATACCATGTGCTTCACGGCGCGATTTCCCCGATGCTCGGAATAGGACCGGATGATATTAAGCTGAAGGAACTGATGAAGAGACTGGCAGGGGGCGATGTAAAGGAAGTCATCATCGCGACCAATTCATCGCTCGAAGGTGAGACTACTGCTATGTATATCAGCAGACTCATCAAACCCACGGGAATCAAGGTGACCCGTATCGCGAGCGGTGTGCCGGTCGGAGGAGACCTTGAAAATATAGATGAGGTAACTTTGCTCAGAGCGCTTGAAGGGAGAACACAGCTATGAATAATACGCAACTGGAGATTATTGCCAACAAAGTCCGTCAGGATATCATCGTTGGCACGTTCAACGCGAAATCAGGACATCCGGGCGGATCACTCTCAGCAACTGAGTGCATGGTACTGCTGTACAATGAGATTATGAACATTGATCCTGCTGATCCTGATAACCCAGACAGAGACCGCTTTGTCCTCTCCAAGGGTCATGCGGCTCCCGGACTGTATTCTGTGCTGGCGGAGAGAGGGTTCTTCCCGGTCGCAGAGATTGAAAACCTTCGCCATCTCGGAGCTATGCTCCAGGGACACCCGCATATCGCTATTCCCGGCGTAGACATGTCATCCGGCTCGCTCGGACAGGGCGTCTCGGCAGCTACAGGCATGGCACTGTCCGCCAAAATGGACAATAAGTCATACCGCACGTACGCTATGCTCGGTGACGGCGAACTTGAGGAAGGTCAGGTCTGGGAAGCTGCCATGTTCGCCGGCAACCACAAACTGGATAATCTCTGTCTCATCGTGGACAACAACAATCTGCAGATCGACGGAACGCTGGAGGAAGTAAACTCCCCGTATCCGATTGATGAGAAGTACAGAGCTTTTGGATTCCACGTGATCAATGTGGAAGACGGCAATGACTTTGATCAGCTGAGGAGCGCGTTCGCTGAGGCTGCGCAGACAAAAGGAAAGCCGACCTGCATCGTCATGAAGACGGTCAAGGGAAAGGGCATTTCATTCATGGAGAACAATGTGGGCTGGCATGGCAAAGCGACCAATGCCGAGGAGTACAAAGCAGCCATGGACGAACTTAAGAGAGCAGGAGAAGAATTATGCCGGAAGTAAAGAAAATCGCAACACGCGTAAGCTATGGTAAAGCGCTGGCGGAGCTCGGCGAGATTCATGACGATATTGTTGTCATGGATGCTGACCTCGCGGCATCAACTCAGACCGCTATATTTGGAAAGAAATTCCCGGACCGCTTTTTTGATGTCGGTATCCAGGAAGGAAATATGATGGGCATCGCCGCCGGTCTCGCGACGACTGGCAAGAAGGTGTTCGCGTCTTCATTTGCCATGTTCGCAACAGGACGCGCATATGAAATCATCCGCAACTCGATCGCGTATCCGAGACTTAACGTCAAGGTGTGCGCTTCTCATGCGGGCGTATCTGTCGGTGAGGACGGTGCTTCCCACCAGTGCATCGAGGACATTGCGCTCATGAGAGTCATCCCGTACATGGTCATTATCCAGCCGGCGGATGATATCGAGACAAAGGAAGCCGTCAAGGCGGCTTATGAGCATAACGGTCCGGTCTATCTGAGACTTGCGAGACTTGCGTCTCCGGTATTCAACACAGATCCGGATTACAAGTTCGAGTTCGGCAAGGGTATTACACTGCGCGACGGCTCCGACGTCACGATCGTGGCATCCGGTCTGCCGGTCACCGCTGCCATGGAAGCCTGCGAGATGCTCGCGGCGGACGGAATCAGCGCTCGTCTCATTAATATTCACACGATTAAGCCGATCGATGAGGAACTCCTCATAAAAGCAGCCAGGGAGACTGGAAAAATCGTCACGGTGGAAGAGCACTCAGTGATCGGCGGTCTCGGCGGCGCAGTTTGTGAGGCTATCACAGAGAAGTGCCCGGTGCCGGTCAGAAGAATCGGTCTCCACGATGTATTCGGAGAGTCGGGTCCTGCTCTTGAACTGTACAAAAAGTACGGTCTTGACGCGCAGGGAATCTATGCGCAGACAAAGGAGTTTGTAGAAGGCAAGTAAAGTATGCGGAATATTTTCAGTATACTCGGCAACGCGTTCGCGTCCTTCAGGGACAGTATCACTGAGAGCAAAAGGCTGCCGAAAAATGAAATTGATGCATATAGAATGCGGATACGCAACCACAGGAGAGCCGTGTATATACGCGCGGCTCTTATTATCGTTGCCCTTCTTGTCGCAGCAGTGATTGCGTACCGGGTATACGAGAGAAGGTCATATGATTCCTACGAGGTCATCTCTGAGGAGACCGCCGCGGACAACATATCGAACTACCGCTATATAAAGGGCAAGATCCTCCGCCACAGCGCTGACGGGGCTTCGCTGCTGAAATCGAATCTCGAATCCGTGTGGTATGTCTCCTACAACATGACGCAGCCCTGCGTTTCCACGTTCGGAAAGACTATTCTCATCTATGATCGGCGCGGATCGGAAGTGCAGGTGTATGACGAGGATGGGAAGGTGGGATCATTTGCAACCGAAATGCCGATCCTGTACGCCTGCTGTTCAAAGAACGGCAATGTCGCATGTGTACTGGAGAGCGGGGGCGGCATGGAGATCGCCTACTACTCGGCAGAGGGGACGCGCATCGCGACCCTGGCAAAATCCGCTGAGGAGACCGGATTCCCGGTCGCAATGGCCCTGTCGGAGAACGGAAAGCAGCTTGCTGTATCATATGTCACAGCGGTAAATGGTGCAGTTTCAACAAATCTGATTTTTTACAGTTTCAGGAATCCGGAGAGCGCCGACAAGGTCATCGCGGATCTGAATTATTCCGGAATTGTGATTCCGGATATCAGGTATATAAGTGACACAGTCGCTGCAGTCTTCAGGGACAACGGCGTATCCTTTTTCAGCAGCAGCGGCAAACCGTCGGAGAGCGCTGCGGTAGATTTCGAGGACGAGATCATCAGCACGTTCACGGGGGACGGATTTGCCGGGTTCATATTCAGGAATCGGAACTCGACGAAACCTTACCGGATGGAGATCTACAGCGGAAGCGGGAAGCTGATCTCGCAGACCGATATGGAGATCGTGTATGACCGGATCAGTGTATGCGGCAATGAGATCCTTTTCAGCAACAGCTCGGAGCTTGCTGTATATACTAAGAAAGGAATATGTCGCTTCTACGGTGGAGTCGAGGAGGGAAATCTGTCCGATATACAGAAAATCGGCAGAAAACGATATCTCGTCGTGACGGATATGAACACGAAAGTGATCGAACTTAATTAAAGGACCTGCTATCAGGTCCTGCCAATTGAGGATGTATATGTTTTCAAATACACTGACGATTGTTGTGATGGCTGTGTGGACAATCATTGCTCTGTGGGGATTCTACAGAGGGGCGATGCGCACAGTCATTTCAATTTCTATTCTTATTATATCAATAGCCGCTGCGGTGTTCGTCTCGCCGAAAGTGAACGACATGTTCACGTCGTCGAAGACAGTGAACGCCATGGCCATGCAGCGCTCGGAAAAGTTCGTGGAGGCCAGGATCAGGAACCTGGAGGACGGCAGCGGAGACCTCGACTGGGCCGAATATCTCCCGCTTCCCGAGGGCGTCAGGGACGTCGTGAGGGAGGGGGACCCGGCTGTTGTCGGGCTTCTTCTGCGGACAGAGACAGTAAAGACGTATCTTTCTGAGCTGATATCCGGGTTTCTCATCAGAATACTGTCAATCATAGTGACTTTTATAGTGACGTATCTCCTTATGTGTATAGTGAGGATCATTTTAGCTGCCGTGTCTGAGGCACCGGTCATCAGCGGACTGAATCACTTCGCCGGACTTATTCTGGGAGTGATCAAGGGGGCGGTTATCATATGGATCCTTTTCGCGCTGCTCCGCCTTTCCTATATAGTCGGAGGGACCGAGAGCGCGCTCCTTGGCGAGGTGCGGGAGAGTGAGGTCCTATCGGTAATGTATGCGTACAATCCCGTCTTTACGATCCTTCCGAGGGTGCTTGGATTCCTGTAAGTCAGACACGACCGGAAAATTAGCGGAAAAATAGTAAATTAATGCTTGCAAATATGATTTGACGGTGCTAATATATTTTCTGCACCGCAAAAGAGCGGTGCGGAAAATAAAAAACTTTGATAATAAACAAAAAAAGTTGTTGACAAAAGCTTTTGAGTTTGATATCCTATCAGAGTTGCGGCTGACGCGAGAGCGAAGCCCAAGGAACATTGATAACTGAACAGTGAAACACATTAGACCTTGAAAATTCTTTACAGGTTTCGTGTAAACGAGACGAACCAGAACAGTAAGAATGGAAACGGGACAGAGAACTGAAATTAATTAGTCAGTAGCTCAGACTGTGACCATGGATGAACATTTTTCAGAGAGTTCGAGCCTGGCGCAGGGTGAACGCTGGCGGCGGGCCTAACACATGCAAGTCGAGCGGGGATATTGGGAGATGCTTTCAGAGGATC
>JAFWIM010000166.1 GCA_017514845.1 Lachnospiraceae bacterium | reverse complement strand
GCTGCGCGCTTCTTTGATATAAAGATCATGGTCGGTGGGGATGAGTTTGTTCCGGAGTCGGGAGTGACAGTTGAAATTGCCTATACAGAACCGTTGGCGGCAAATCCCGAAACAGAGGTCAACGCTGTGCATTTCCACAATAAGACAACCGAACCGGAGGTCATTGAGGCAAATGTCACAGAAATCAGCAGTGACGGCACATCCAATGTTGAGTTTACAGCGGAAGCGTTTTCTGTTTACGGTGTGGTCTATACGGTGGACTTTCATTGGGAAGCTGACGGGAAAACGTATGAATTCAGTATCCCCGGAGGTGGATTTGTAAGCTTTTATAATCTTGTGGAAGCGCTGGGTATAGATATAAATGATACAAACACGGAAAGAGATGAGATCCAGGAGCTGGTGGACAGCGTAGAGAGCATTACATTCTCTGATCCGAAACTGGTTAACGTCAGCAAAGTAGAGAAAGATACCACGGTAGGAGCAATCAAAGACCGCCTCGGGTTGAAGTGCGTGTACAGTGAAGAGCTGACCAAAGAAGAGATTGCAGAAATCGACTCGAAGGAAGCCAAGGCCGGGGATTGGATCCTGATCGCTGTGAAGCCGTTTGCGAGTGAAGAAACACTGACGGTTACAATGAAGAATGGGGACCAGTGGACGGTAAAGGTGACGGATGATCAGCTCAAAAAGACAGTGATCACTGCCTCCGGGGAAACCTATGAAATCGTTGTGACCTACGGGGAAGAAGCGCAGATTCCGGATAATGCAAAACTAAATGTCAAAGAGATCCTTCTGACGGATAAGGAGTATACCGACCTTTATAACAGTGCAGCAGCGAAGGCCTGCAGCGATGCTGAAAAGCAAGGCATCGAGATACCGGTCGTGTCCGGGGCCCGTCTGTTTGATATCGAGATTCAGGGGAAAGTCGGCAAAATAGAGCCATCCGCCCCTGTCCAGGTGAGCATTCGTCTTCTCGGTGGATCTGTGTCGGATCACATGTCGGTGGTTCACTTTGTAGATAATGACAAGAAAGTCGGTGCGGAAGTGCTTGAGTCACAGAAATCCACATCTGAAATTCAGGATACTGCAGAGAATAAGAGAGAAATCACGGAGATCAGCTTCCAGGCAGATTCATTTTCAGTTTACACCGTAGTAAATGTGACGGA
The DNA here is from genome assembly GCA_017514845.1 of Lachnospiraceae bacterium. Taxonomy (GTDB): domain Bacteria; phylum Bacillota; class Clostridia; order Lachnospirales; family Lachnospiraceae; genus Chordicoccus. The sequence goes on along the minus strand of JAFWIM010000166.1, from coordinate 6,714 downwards.
TTTCAGCAGTGTAGTGGGCAGCGATAAAAAGTATGCGCTGGTCTCAGGGATTGACCAGGATCCCGGAGCAACCACAGGATATGGTGAGACCTGGGGCACAGATTATTTTACCATTATCGTCAACGCCCACGCCATGACAGATCAACATGTATATGATGATCAGAACAGAGTTGACGGTCTGCAGGTCAGCCCAGTTCATGCATGGGAAGACGGAAGCGTTTCATACATCGGAGGCAATCCGGTTCAGTGGCAGTTTGAGAGCGCAGGGAACGGAAAGTATTATCTCAGCGCCAATGGGAAATATCTTCAGAGATATAAAAAAGACAGCACCAACAATAATGATCAGCAATATGGCTGGGACGCACGGCTCGTTGAAAACAGGAATGATGCCACCCAGCTCACGATTACCGTAAACAGCGACGGAACGATACTGATATATGATGACCGGGGAGAGGGCCAAAGGTATTATCTGCATAATGAAGGCGGCGGTGCAGCAGGGAACGAATGGAGAACACGCGTCTTCAAATTCAGAAATACAGACATTAATACGAATTCTCCAGTTTACCGCTTCCGGCTCTGTCAGGAATCCGATGAGTTTGACAGCTTTGCCGCGCGGAAGGTTTCCGTACAGAATCTAGCAGTGAACGACAGCTTCCTGATTTACCGCAAATTTGAGGACAGCCAGGGAAATGAACAGCTGTTTGCGCTTGCAAGCGACGGTACCTTTGTGCGTGTTTATGACGGCGGTGATACTGTCTACTGGCGTGAAACGAACAAAAATTTATACTGGAATTACCGGCTGGAGGGGAATTACTACAGTATCTATTCCACAAACCCTCTTACAAACGAGACCGTGTATATCAATCCGATGTACTCGTCAACTCCGAAGCAGACGATCACGACGGAACCTTCCAGACTGACACTGATCGGCAGGGACAACGGCGATTACGGCACGGGAATCGAGAACTGGGATCAGAAGGCATACGATTATGCCGGCCTGCATGTCACGGTCAATAATCAGGGTCAGGTAAGCTTGTCTGCCGGCACACGAGTTGCCGGCACATCCGATGAGTTCCTGTTTGCGGTCGCGAGCAGCATGCCCGGCGAGACGGCTGAGACGGTTGATACCGTGGACAGCGACAGTCTTGGCATCAAGATCACCATGTTTGACTATGGGCAGGCAAAAGGCAATTATAATGCCGGTGATAAACTGGATGAAATGACAGATGTGGCGGGAAGTGCTGAATATACGCCCCATGCCGCGCATCAGCTGGTCAAATCTTACCTTGAAAGCGGTCTTCCTTCCAGCAAAACAAAAGGTGCCATGAAAGGACTGTTTACGGAAGAAGGAAGTGCTGTTACTGCTTATAAAGAAAATGTAAATCATCTTTTCCTGCAGAGTTACTACGACGAAAACGGTATGTTCCGCTATCGGTCTGAGGATAACTATGCATATTTGTCATATGATCCTGACAATAATACAATAACCGGAACGGACTTTACAGTTTATCGTCAGGCAGCTACCCCGTATCCGGATGATGTGGCTCCCGGTCATACCTATTATACGCACGGGCACTTTATGCCGTATAACGATATCGACATGACCCAGAATGTCTCCCGCCTGATGAACCAGTACGGAAATGATTACCAGAATGGTCAGGCGGTCGGAGAACTGCCTGTCGGTGACGGGCGTACCTATGAAGACATTTATGGTGTTCAGGGTATCCCCAACTTCTACACGGGTATGAAGATGGAAGCAAACTTTCTCCAGCCAAAAGACGGCAAGATGGAGAATGGAGATCCGATGGTCTTCAAGTTTACCGGCGATGATGACATGTGGGTCTACATCGACGGAGTGCTTGTGCTGGATATCGGAGGCATTCATGAGCCTCTGAGCGGCACGATCAATTTCGCGACCGGTGAAGTTGTCAACCCCTCCGGATCAAGTCTGTATGGTGAAGACGGCCATTCAAACCTGAAAACCATTTTTACAAATGTTCTGACAGATCTGCAGAAAATTCCGGTAGAGCAGCGTACGCAGGAACAGAAAGATCTGATTGCAAAGATCCAGAGCATTGAGTGGAGGGGAAATACCTTTGCAGATTACAGCAGTCATGATTTCAAGGCTTTTTACATGGAGCGCGGTGCCGGTGCCTCCAACCTTGATATCCAGTTCAACCTCAAGGTTAAACTGACGGATGAATTTGTTGTAGAAAAGCAGATTCCTGATGGAATTGATACACGGTTTGTAAATCAGACATATAAGTTCCGGGCAACCTATAAGGATAAGACGGATAACAATGCGGAAAAGCCTTTGTGTAAAGGCGCTAAAAACAGAGATAATAAAGAAGTCTGTACCGGGGTTTATTACAAGAACCGCAAGGATGATGCAGGTCAGCCTATGCCCGTATCAGTGGATCAAGATGGTTACTTCATGCTGAAGGCCGGTGAGGCAGCTGTGTTTAAGCTGTCGGATGAAAACATGGAATACACTGTGAAGGAAGTGCAGATAGATTCAAATACGACAGAGCAGGTTGAGATCAATGATCAGGTCGTACCTGTGACGAATGGCACCGCGGAAGCGGCATATGCCCGCGTGAGCGACCGCAGTCAGCTCAATTACAAGAATCATCCCGCGCTTCAGAAACTGAACATTATCAAGCATCTTTTACCTGCGAATACGCAGGCCGGGCCAGGTGATGTGTTTGAGTTCCGTGTGTATCTGGAATCCACCACGGAAGTGGATGGTGAGACCGTACAGCAGTTGGTGCCTTACTCCTACGGGCCCTACTATGTCACCAAGCTTGATGAGAGTGATAACAAGATCCATTACTTCACATTGACAGGAACAAACAACGCACCTGAGGACAAGGGAACGAACCCAGTGGTCTGCTCCACCACGGGCCGAAGCGGATCCATCAACAGTATTCCACCTGAGTACACCGTTGTGATACCCAATCTGGCGGTGGGAACGCATTTCTACATCGAAGAGCGCAGAGATAATATACCGGCAGGCTATGTCTTCGATCATGAAGAACTGGTAAGTGGTACATATGATACGCAGACGCTAAGCACCAATAATGCGGAGATCATAAGTCGTATTCTGGCGCGTGATGAGAAGGATCATCAGGTATTTGATCCGGACACGATCGGAAAAATCAAAAAGGGGGCGGACGCCCAGTCCGTAGTATACAACAGGAAGACCTATGTCAACGTTCAGAAGCAGTGGCTTAAGACAAACGGGCAGCCATACACGCTTGAGCAGGCCCGCCAGCTTCCCGGCAGCACAGATGCAGTGATCACTGCGGAACTCTGGAAGAAGAAAAACGGACAGGATACGAGCGGAGAAACCGGAGATCCGGTAACAGTGACCTTCATGGTCAATACGACTGAGAGCAGCGAGTACCGGCTGGTATCTGTTCCTGTCACGATAAAGAATGGTTCCACGCTGGAGTTTTCACTGGGTGCCAACAAGACGAGTCAGGCTCAGGAAATCCATACGGACCCGGAGTACACGGTTTCGCGAAGCAGTGTATCCTCAAATCCGAAGATCCAGTACTCAAACGGACGTCAGAAGGAAAAATGGAGCAAGTATTCGATCAGCGGCATTACGGCAGATACAACCGTATATGCCACCTTTGATGCGGCGAAGGTCTCAGATGACTTTGTAGGCCTCTATATCGCTTCGATGGAGGACCCCGGCTCTTCTGAGACGCCCGTCGAGGAAAAGGTTGCGGACATCACGCTGAATAACGGAAACGACTGGCTGCAGCAGGTTTCGATGGAGCAGGGTTATACCTACTTCCTGATGAATGTTGTTGAGACCGGTTTAGGGGATCATGCACACAAGTATACATTTATTGACGCGCCTGCTGTCAATACAGATACAGATGGGAATCTCACACTGGCAGTCGCGAACAAGTATCACGAGCCGATTGACATCACCGTTGAGAAGATCTGGACGCCTGAGCTGGCAGCCGAAGAAGAGAACACAGCATATGTCAAAGTTGAGCTGCACCGCTACGCAAAGAAAACCAGAGGAGTTTTGATGGTCGTGCTCAAAGATAACTATGGTGCTCCGATTGAGGGTGCTGTATTCAAGCTGTACAAAGACGGCGTCGGGCAGGAAGCTGAGCATGTCACTGACGTCAACGGCAAAGTGACTGCCAACAACCTGGAACCTGGAACTTATTACTTTAAGCAGATCAGCACACCGGAAGGCTACAGTATGTCTGATTCTGCCCCGCAAACGGAAAATTTTGTGGTTGCAGATAATAAGACAGAACGGCAGGAGAAGCACTGTGAGCTGCGGAATCAGGCTTTGGAGACGAATGGTGTTGCCACGCTGACTCTGCTTGATAATAATGGCGATCCTGTCCAGGGAGCGAAGTATAATCTGATCAAGAAGGATAACAATCAGGAAACGGTTATTAAGGAAGGCCTTGTGACCGACGAAAATGGTCAGATCACGGTTTCTCAGCTCAAGGCGGGTACTTACTATTTCTTTGAGACAGAACCTCCGGCTGACTACAATCTTCCTGACAACTGGCAGGATACGGACTTTACTGTGCTGGAACGGCCGGGTGTTATACAGGATTTCACCATCAGTATGACAAACAACCTGAAGGGCAGAGGATATGTCAATGTAAAACTGACCGGACCGGAGGGAACGATCAGCGGAGCGAAATTTGAACTGTATAAGGATGGAGAAAAACAGGCAGAGGCGACAACAGATGAGGATGGCAATCTGACGTTCGGAGACCAGGAACGGCTGCATGCAGGCACCTATTATGTAAAACAGATAAGCACTGCCGCCGATCTGCTTCCGGCGAATCAGCAGTCCTTTACGATCTATGACAACGGAAATACGAATCAGAAGAACGAATTATCATTTACTAATCCGTACAGAGGCAAGGGCACTGCCACTGTGACACTGACCAGAAAGGATAATAACAGCCCGATCAGCGGAGCGAAATTCGAACTGTATAAGGATGGAGAAAAGATAGCGGAAAAAACCACCAACGACAGCGGCCAGCTGACCTTTGGCGATCCTGACAAGCTGTTGGCAGGCAATTATTCTGTTAAGCAGGTGACGACTGCAGAAGGGCTGGAGCCTGTTGTAAACAACTGGTCGTTTGAGATCCTGGAGAACGGTGATCCGAATCAGACATATTCCTGGAATGTTCAAAATGAGGAACATGCCGGAAATGTGACGATCAAGCTGTGGAGAAAAGGCGGGACAGGACAATGGAACTGGGAATGTGTTAATACCTATACTACTTTAAAACCAGGGCGTACTTATTCATTTACGGCGAAGGCAGACACAGGATTGTATCCTAATAATATCTGGTATTATCAGGATGAATCAGACCATAATAACACTGATTCGCTGTCTATGGATCAGTTGCATTCTTTGAATTCAGATGATTGGGATAACGGAACATATCATTTTACAATTACACCCGAAAGGGATGATACAATTTACTCGTTTGTACTTGTATCAGGGTGGGGAAAAGACAATATTCGTTCTATGACTATGGATGAAGCGAGCCGTCAGGCTGCATCTCCTACTTACAATCTATCCCGGCCTGAAAAGGCTGGAATGCTTGCTGCACATAATGCCAGACTGTTGGGGGCAGTGGAAGATCTCGTTCAGAATGCTCTGAAGGACGCAGCGGGTAGTGAAAGCGATGAGGAAACTGCTGGCGGGGCCAATCAGGATACTGGCAATGATGCACCGGCTATCGCAGTCACCCCCTCCGGCCCACCGAGCAGCGATTACATCGATGATTCCGGCTTTGTGGAGGAGTATACCATCACAAAGGCGGACAACAACTGGAAACATGTTTTCGAGGATCTTGATAAGACCGACCAGGATGAGAATCCATACTACTATTATGTTGTTGAGACAGAATGTATGCCGGAAACTTATCAGGTCAAGACCTATGGAAATGATAATCTGACAGATACCGGCACGATTACGATTACAAATGAGAAAAGTCTGGGTGATGTGTCCATTGGAATTATCAAAGTAGAGAAAGGACATAAAGACAGTGGCCATACGCTCAAAGGAGCAAAATTCCAGTTAACCAGAGTTGATGATAATGATCATCCTGTTTCGGGAGCTGGCGAATATCAATCAGATATTCAGACCGTTGATCCCGATACCGGTAAGACATCATTCTCAGGATTGATTCCGGGCGGAAGATATAAACTGGAAGAAAAGGAAGCACCTTCGGGATATGTCCTGGTTGAAACACCATGGTATATCACGGTAGATATGAATGGAACCGCAGGATTAGCAGCTTCTTACACGATGGCTTCAAATGCTGGTGAGGATAATTCATTCTACATTGAGAACGAGCCTGGTGCAGCCTTACCGAACACCGGCGGCCCCGGCACACGGCTCTTCATGATCCTCGGCAGCATTCTAATCCTTGGAGCGGGCGTACTGCTGTGGAGGAGACGGAGATTGATTTAACACAAGGTATAAGGAGAAGTCAGTCACTTCGGTGGCTGGCTTTTCTTTTAGGAAGACGGTTAGCAGAACCTAACTGCCAGATATAAAATTACGCTGCCCGGGAATGTGCCGGACAGCGTCGGTGTGATTATTTTGGTTCGTTTACTTTCTCCTGATAGAGCTTCATCAGCCATGCGACACAGGCTGCCTCGTCGGTCTCTTTGATCGGCATGCCGTATGCCTGCATGACGGCT
>JAFWIM010000165.1 GCA_017514845.1 Lachnospiraceae bacterium | reverse complement strand
TCTGCCGCAGCGGTTATTTTCTGAATACGAGCCAGTTGTGGGAAAAAGGCCAGGGAATACCGATGATATCGACAGGCTGACCGTTTTCACCGCGATACCAGGAGTAGTTCCACCCGCTTCCCATGTCACAATATAACGCGTCCCGAACGCCGAGATTTTGAAGTGCGAGGATAAAGTCATCATAGTGCATCTGCGTACGAGAATCAATAATACATGCCTTGCCGTTGACGAGCGCAAGGACTCGATAGCATCGGAACTCATCACTGCCATGGCTGCCGCGCTGTCCGTCATAGAGGACGATGAACTGCTGAAATCCCATCCCTCCCAGAGCTGCGGCATTCCGGATGGCTTCTTCCGCTTTTTCGGTGTCCCAGATACGGGCTGTGCCGTTTACATAGGTAAAAGCTCCCAGATTTTTTTCAGGCATTCCGCGCTCAAGCAGCCCATCGGAGGCATGCCAGCCTACAATGTTCTCGTGACGGAAGTCCAGCTGATAAGTGGCCTGAAACGCTGCAGCCACACACATCAGAATCTCCTGATCGTCCTTGGGAGGTCTTTTCCCTGCAGCGAGTTCAAGCGCATGATAGTCTGCATAGTAGATGTATAAATCGTCGGTCTCCAGCAGAAGGACGTCTTTTCCGGACTCCGCCAGCAGCTGCTCCATCTCATCAGGAGAGGAAAGGACTTTATCCGGCCTGAGCGGATTATGATACTGGCTGTTCAGAATAAACATACTGAAGCCTATCATCACAAAAACAGAAATGGAGTTGAGCAGAAGGAGGATACGCACCGCGATCAGGAGAGGCCGTTTCTGATCACGTTGATTGAGATGGACATGGAAGATCAGACCGCATAAGGAGATAACCGCATTTACGGTCACCGCATAAAACGGCCAGTTAAATCCGTCAAAAATACGGATTGTGCAGATGTTGAAAATGGACAGCATGGTTGTAAACAGGTACCAGATTGCCCTGTTTTTGCTTTTGACCATTTGTTTTACCCTCCGACGTATTCCCGCTGGTCAATCATGAGGACCAGTTCCGCACAGGCAACCAGAACGAAGATGAACAGTTCGTCAAGGTGCAGCGTCCAGATATAAAGAACATAGTCCAGCTCGAAAGCCAGAATCGGCGCGATAAGCAGCTGAATAATCAGAAGTGCCAGAAGGAAAATAAGGGAGACCTGGTTGAGGGAGACGCGAATGATTTCCTGCCTTCGCACCGCGTGGATGATAAAATGACTGACACAGATAAAGGACTGGATAAACAGAATCATCCGCTCAACTGCCAGAAAAATAAATCCTTGCAGGCCCATCATAATATAGGTTTCCGAATCCACACCGGACAGCTTTCCAAGGGCATATTGTGACTGAGCGCAGAGCATGCTGAACAGCAGCCCTACTACAGCAGCCTGCATCAAAAACAATTTATGGACTTTCATCGAGTAAAACAGAGTAGCGACAAGCACCAGTCGGATCGTCAGATCAAAGAAACCGGCAGGATCCAGGTCTCCGGAGCGGGAGCCGAAATAATAGATGACCGGCAGGAACAGGATGCTTGCCGTCACGGCGACAAGTGCAGTGCGTTCGCTCAGGAAGAACCGCTTATATCTGTTGCTCCAGGAAGTTTTATTTTTTTTCATCGCAGGCCTCGCTTCCAAATCATTTGCCCTGACTTCCGGGGTGCATAAGCGTAGAACAGTATAACATGAAATAAGAAGATGCTCAACAATTCTTTATGGATGCTTATATTATAACCGGTAATGCACAAAATTGGGTTAACACCAGATTAAACCAGCATTTCCCTAAGCATGCATTATTTGTTATAATAATCCTTCCAGTGCCATTTCCAGTTCCTCCAGAAAGCCTGAGATCTGCGGTGTAAGCACCTTGCTCTGATGAAGAACAGACTGCACCGATTGCAAACAGTTCCACTGCGAGATATTCAGGACTGTCACCTGTCCCAATTCGGCAGCCTCTTTTACCGAATAGAGCGGGAGAACGGTAACGAAACCACCCTTCACGACCACACGCAGAGCGGTCTGAGCACTTTGAAGACGAAACACCGGGTTATATTCCAGGTGCAGTTGGCGCAATTCCTGTTCAAAACGTATACTGTAAGGAGCATCCCGCTCCATCAGCACCAGTTTCTGCCCGGCCAGTTCACCCAGACTGACCGATTTCTTTTTTGAAATGGGCAGGGCAGGGTTCGCAACCGCCACAATGGGTACCTGGATTTCTTTCCGGATCTTCCATTCCGCTGCCGGAAGCGGATCGGTGATCACACAGATCGCGTCGAGCTCTCCGTTCCGAAGCCTTTCCAGCAGCCTGGCTGTTGTGTCGAGCACGATCTCCAGATGGACGCGCGGAAAGCGGTGATGATAAGATAGAAATGAATCTTCCGGAAACAACTCGGAAATGGAGTCCGTCATACCGAACCGGACCGTACCGCCAAGAAACGCTTCGGACTTGTGAAGGTTTTCGATCTCTATGGCAGTGGAACACAGTTCCTGCGCATAGGGCAGAAGCTCCTCTCCAAACTGCGTCAGGCTGACCTGACGGCCGATCCGGTTGAACAGCGGAACACCGAGCTCCTGCTCAAGCTGGGCGATCTGCGCACTGATGTTGGACTGCGCATATCCGAGATCCCGTGCTGCCTGCGTGAAGTTTTTTGATGCGGCGACTTTCAAAAAGGCATTCAGATTCCGGATTTCCAAAGCAGCATCACCTCTGCTTCATTATATAGAATCGTGCGGGAAAATCAATCTGAATTTTTGATTGAAACTATCAAAACAATTCGTTTTTCTTATTGTCCTTGGTGTGCTATGATGCTGTCAGAAATCAGAAAGGGGAGGAATGACTTATGAACAAAAACCTTCATACCATCACAACAGCAGTCCACGGCGGCACCCGCAAGGACGATGCTTTCGGCGCGATCAACGAACCGATCTACATGACCTCCAATTATCGCATCCCCACCGACGGCACACCAGTGGACTGGAGCGGAACGAACAGCAACATCTACCAGCGCAACCGCAACGTCAACCAGATGGTCCTTCAGGACAAGCTCTGTGCGCTGACCGGCGCAGAAGACGGTGCGGTCTTTGCCAGCGGGGTTGCAGCACTCGCCGCAGTGTTTACGACCTTCCTCAACAGTGGAGATCATGCGATCGTATCCGAGGTCTGCTACAGTGCAACCAATCTCCTGTTCCGTGAATATCTGCCGAAGAAATACAACATTGAAGTGACCCTGCTGGACACCACCGACACCGAGGCTGTCCGTGCTGCAGTTCGCCCCAACACCAAACTCATCCATGTGGAAACGCCGGGCAACCCGACCACGGGAATCAGTGACTTGGACGCGATTGCGCAGATCGCCCATGCGGCAGGCGCGATCATGAGTGTGGACGCTACCTTTGCCGGTCCCATCTGCATCTATCCCATCAAGCACGGGGCGGATCTTGAGATCCACAGCATGACCAAGTACATCAATGGCCACGGAGACTCCCTCGGCGGCTGCGTGCTCGGCCGGACAGAACTGATTAATCGGGTAAAGGAACTGGCCATGGTCAACTACGGCGGCATTCTAAGCCCCTTTAACGCCTGGCTGGTCGCGCGTGGTCTTGTTACCGCACCACTGCGTATGAGACAGCACAGTGAAGTGGCCATGAAAGTAGCCCGCTGGCTGGAGAGTAACCCCGCTGTTCGTTTTATCTGGTATCCGGGGCTGGAAAGCCATCCGCAGCATGATCGGGCTGTCCGGTACATGAACGGACAGTACTCGGGCATGATTTCCTTTGACATCAACGGTGACGAAGAGGCTCACCAGAAATTCCTGGATTCACTCACGCTGGTCACCCATGCGGTCTCGCTGGGTGACGTGGAAAGCCTGATCGTCTACTACGATAAAAGCAGTGACAAACTGCCCCATTATCCCGAAATCTATCGGAAGGGTTTCTTCCGATTCAGCATCGGCCTGGAAGATGCCGAAGACATCATCTCGGATCTGCAGCAGGCAATGGAAAAGGCAGAAATACGCTGACCCCTGTTTCCCCTAACCGGTTCGCCGCTGAGGAGATAGGAATTGGAGCCGGTCGCACACGATTTCAAAGTGTCCGTCACCAGCGAGGGAACCACGACCTTCCCTTACAGGCAGGGGCGGGTATAAAGCATCTTCCGAAAGCCCCGTACTTATGGTATAATCCATCTTGACAACTCGGGATCAGTGAAGAGGCTGCTCATGAAGAAAAGAACAATTCAAATCTCATTTATGATGATTGTATCGGCGCTGCTGCTTATGACGGCGCTGACTGGCTGCGATAAGAACCGGAAGACCTCAACCGGTTCATCTGCAAATATGGTTCCGGGAATGTGGCAGACGGCATCGATGGGTTATGAATACTACGGGACACTTCAGCCGGAATACTATGTGCAATTCACAAACAGTGAGATCATTTATGGACATATGAAAGACGGAGCGTATGCACCGGATCATTCCGACAGAATCATACGTCTCGAAGAAACCGCGCCCGGTATATTCAAGGTACAGGCCGAATCTGCCAATGGAACACATTACACTTATCAGACTTGTGAAAGCGATCATAGTGTAATGGAATACTATGGCACCTGGAGTGAAGAGGAATTCCCTGAAACGTACAGTGTCGGTGCGTCACTGAGCAGCTGCAGCTGATTCCATCCGGTTTGGCACTCATATCAGGGAACTCTCGATCAGAACACGGCGCTGTATGCGCGGATGCGTGGGGCGGGCTGCATGCACATCGTGGCGGTGTCGGGCGTGCTTTATCTATTCTTGGGCTTTTTCGCAATCGCCAGAAAGCCCGTAAAATGGGGCTTCTACGGCCCTTGCCCCTCCAAATTATCATGAAAAAATCATATTTTTTTACCCCAGTTTTATGTAAAAGTTCTCGAAAGTCTGTAATTTTACCCCGGGGTAAAAAATACGGGATTTTCATGGTGGGGTGGGGTAAAATGGTTGACATAATATTTGCGGCAAGCCCGGAGGTGATAGTAGAATGGTGGATCTTGGGTTGAAGATTTCACGCGGAGACGCGACAATGCTCTATGCTACGAGCCATGGAAGCTACACGGTTCGCTTCCATCTGCGTCTCGATCAAAAGATCGACGGTCAGAAGCTGAGAAGCGCCCTGGACAAGACTGCACGGAGGTATCCATACTTCTGCGTCTCTCTCAAAAGAAACGAGCGTGAGTTTTATTATGAGATTAACGATCGGCCGGTCGCGCTGCTTCACACAAATAAAGCGATAACACTGGGTTCTTCGGAGACAAACGGCCATATATGGGCTGTGTGTTATGACGGAGAAGACCTGTTTATTGATTACTTCCACGGGCGTTCCGATGGAACGGGAATGTACGCCCTGATCGCCACACTTCTGTATCACTATTTCGATGAACAGGCTATCCCTGGCATAAAGACGCTGGATACACCAATATCAGAAGAGGAAACTCATGACCCGGTGGAGGATCTGCCCCTGCTGGATCTCAGCAAGGTCAGCTTTCCGGCTTCACCGAAGGCTTTAAACTTGATGAAGGCATCCGTGCTTGAACATGTGAACGGCAAAGGGCTGATCCTGAAGCTGATGATCCCGGAGGAGTCGTTTCTTCCGTTTATGCGGTCTAACGACGGCACGCCGGGCATCATGCTGTCCGTATTGATCGCGAGGGCGATTGAGCGCGTTCATCCGCAGCACGAGGCGCCGTTGGTCAGCAATTACGTCGTCAATGCCCGTCCCATGCTGAAGGCCGATGAGACCTTCCATAATTGCACAAACCGGGTGGTCTTTCACTACGATGACAGGATTCGGAGGATGCCGCTGAAAAGGCAATGCACCGTCTATCGCGGGAAGACGTTCATACAGGCGGATGAAGAGACGATTGTCCAGGGGATGACGGTGGCAGGCTCCATGGCCCAGATGATTCTGGATCTCCCGGATTTTTCCACCAAGGCAAAAATCGCAAGCCAGGCTATGGCAGGAACCTACGATGCGACAACCTATATCGTCAGCTATGTCGGAAGATGGAAATATCCGCAGCTCGGGCGTCACATCAGGGAGTTTTGGACTGAAACCCCGGTTGGGCCATTTCCATTGATCGAGGTCGCAGCGGTGAACGGGAGAATCTTCGTTTCATTTCTCCAGCCATTCTCGGATCGACGTTACTATGACGCATTGCTTGATGAGCTGAAGGAAAACGGGATAGAATACGTTGAATGCGGATCGACAACAGTGTCCGTAGCCGAGATCAAAGACTGACACTGCTGATGGAATCCCGATTTCCGAGATGATGAATATGGCCCGCAGACACATCTCCTTCTACGGCTGGGTTCAGGGTGTGGGTTTCCGCTATCGTGCCCGCCATGCCGCAGAGCTGTATGGCTGTACCGGCTGGGTGCGGAATGAATGGGACGGCAGCGTCACCATGGAGATCCAGGGGACGGAGGACGCCATCGACAAGGTGATCCTGGCAATAGAAGCCGGGAGATATGTCAAGATAGAGAACATGGACAGCAGGACGATTCCCCTGGTGGCGGATGAATACGGATTTCAAACGGAGTAAATGATATGAAGCCAATAACGAAAACCGAGATAAAAGAAGCTTTTACACAGATTGGGCTAAAGGCTGGAGCCGTTGTCATGGTGCATACCTCTCTGAGTGCAATCGGTTATGTCTGCGGCGGCGCTCAAACCGTCATTGAAGCGTTGACTGAGACGGTTGGGACAGAAGGTACCATCATGATGCCCACGCAGTCGTGGAAAAACCTCGATCCAGAGGATGGCGTACATTGGACTGTAGCGGAGGAGGATTGGCAGATTATCCGTAACAACTGGCCTGCCTATGATAAGCGGATCACTCCAACCAATACGATGGGGGCAGTGGCGGAAATGTTCCGTTCCTGGCCCGGAGTGATTCGCAGTGACCATCCAGCCCGGTCTGTGGCCGCATGGGGAAAGAATGCGGAATATCTTGTATCCAACCATAATCTGTCAAACATCTTCGGTGATGGCTCTCCCATCGGGAAACTGTATGAACTGGATGGTTCTGTTCTGTTGATTGGCGTGGGATACGACAAGAATACATCTCTTCATCTGGCGGATGTCCGTGCTTCGTATCCGGGGAAGCATAACTGCATTGAGCACAGCGCGATCATGGAGAATGGCAATCGGATCTGGAAAGCGTATGAAACGCTGTTTGTGGACGGCGAGGATTTTCAGGAGATCGGCACCGCTTTTGAAAAAGAGTATGAAGTCAAGACGGGCATGCTCGGAGGCGCGACGCTCCGCTTGATGCGGCAGCGCGACCTGGTCGATTATGCGGTTGGCTGGATTGAGAAAAACAGACAATGAAAAAGCCCAGTCGCTTTCTTGCTCACGGCGACCTCCATGAGAGATTTGGAATGTGATATTCTGATCTCAGTTCTGGCGCTCCATTCTTTCGGGAGTGGGGCGCTATTTTCTTTGTACAAATCTCGAACGCCCGGGTGAGTTAGCACATGATTTGACATTTAACATCGTCTGTGCTATATTGTTTTCCAGATCGATCTACAACTAAACAAATACCCTATACGAGATGCGCGAGGGACAAGCCCTATGACCGCACGGCAACCTCCCGGAGAGAAAGGTGCCAAAGCTTGCACGATAGGTTTATACCAGTTCCGCGACTGGTATTTTTGCGCCTATTTTTCGGGAGGTAACGAGAGATGAGGTGCTTTTATTATGCCCGCAAATATGGCGTCGACTACTGTTTCTGCAGAAGCTGTCAACTTTCGTGATTTAAGCCTTCATCAGGATATTTACCTGATCCAAGATACAATGGATTGAAAGATACAATGGGGGCACCAGAAGTGTCGAAATCAAGCACGAAAGGCAGAGACATTAGCAGGACTGGTGGCGACTTCAAACATATTGATGCAGCGGTTTCTCCTGAGACTGCTTCGAAACGCATCAAGCAGGAGTTCGAAAAAGAAAACAGTTTACTACGCAGAAAATCAAGAGAAAAGAGAAAATAACTGAAATCTTCAGGTTACCCGGTCTGTCGCTTTTTTGTTGTCTCCGACCGACTTCTGTGATACTATGAAACTATAGGGGAGGATAACGTTGAATACATAGAAAAACGGGGAGCAAGATGACAATAGAATACGTAAAACTTGAAATTTTCATACCAGAGACGCATTTCCCGCAGCTCCAGAAAGCGCTTCAGAGCGTTGATGCCGGTCACATCGGCAACTATGACTCCTGTCTCTCATATGCTCCCGTCATGGGAACATGGCGTCCGCTTGCCGGGACGCATCCCTATATTGGAAAGCAAGATGAGATATCGTGCGAGGCGGA
>JAFWIM010000164.1 GCA_017514845.1 Lachnospiraceae bacterium | reverse complement strand
ATATCGAAACGTTCCGGCAGGCGCAAATAGCAACACTCCGAGAAGTATCACCCCCGCCACAAAACGGGTAATTGCCCTGACAAATAATTCTTTGCTCATGTCTATCCTCCGATGGTCTCCTGCTGTATCAATCTGTGCATGCTGCCTTCACCCACACCCCAGCGCCTCCACAAAATCACGGATGATGCGGTTGACCTCACCCGGCCGATCTACATTGGCATTATGACCCGCACCGCGGATCCAGTAAAGCGGAAGCCCCTCGTGCTTCGCCCACCTCTTGTTATAACTTTTGGCAGAACCGGATTCATCCCGGGTCCCGCAGATAAGGATCGCGGGGCAGTCAATCGCATAGGGAAGGTCCGCCTCCATGGCACCGGCGAGCATTGCTGTGCCGTGGCCGGACAGGCGGCAATACTCATCTTTGGTGTAGGAATCCACGAAATGACGCATGAGAGCCTGCCCGTATCGGGTCTTTGAGACACCCTTTGTGCCGAGCTCCCTCAGCATGTTCCACGGGAACGCGCGGTACATGGGCTCGGTCCGCTTGAGAAGCCAGATCTCGAGGCCGGTCACATAGCGGCGCTTCAGCGGGGCGGAGTCGATGGAGATGAATCCGGCCGCTTCCCCGGGGAACTGTTCCATGAAGCACTGGCTGACGTAGCCGCCCATGGACTGACCGATCAGCACCGGTTTTTGGATTTGTTCCCGCTCAAGTATTTCGTGGAGCCACCGGCTCTTATCCATGAGGGTGAAGTCGAGGGCAAACGGCCTCGATTTTCCATGTCCCGGCGCATCCCACGCAAGGACATTGTATTGTCCGCTGAAGGCCTTCACCTGCCTGTTGAACAAATGGTGATCGGCAGTCAGGCCCGGAAGCATGACCAGGGTGATTCGATTGGGTTGGATGTCATTTATCCAGTAATGAATGCTGCCGGACTTTGTTTCATATATGTGCTCTGTCATTTTGGGACCTCCACATGTCATGGACGGTATTTTCGCTCGAGACAGTTCAGGCAGCCTGTTCTAACTGTTTGCGCCGGATTCTGAAACTTCGCTGAAGACTGCTTGAGCGGTCCTTTCACGCCAAAAGAACCGTTCCCAATTCCCCTTATGCCTTAAGATTCTCCATATAAATCTGAGCAAGCCCGCCGTGCGACGTCTCACGATATTTCTCGTTCAGATCCAGACCCGTGCGGTACATGGTCGCCACGACCTCATCAAATGATATCTTCCTCGTCTCATACAAAAACCTCGACAGATTGACGGCGCTCAGCGCACGCATCGCGGCGACGGCATTTCTCTCAATGCAGGGGATCTGCACGAGCCCGCCGACCGGGTCGCAGGTCAGACCAAGGTTATGCTCCATCGCGATCTCAGCAGCGTACTCGATCTGGTCAATGCTGAGCCCATAGAGCTGAGCGACTGCCGCTGCCGCCATGGAACAAGCGCTTCCGATCTCCGCCTGGCAGCCGCACTCAGCGCCGGAGATGCTGGCATTTGTACGAATCACATTGCCGACAAGGCCGGCAACAGCGAGCGCATCCAGGATCTCCTCCTCCGGGAAGCCCCTGTCCTTGTACATATAATAGAGGATCGACGGCAGAACACCGCAGCTGCCGCAGGTCGGCGCAGTGACCACGACATTTTCAGCCGCGTTTTCCTCGCTGGCCGCATAGGCGTAGGCCGCGATGACTCTGTTCATAGCCACATCCGCGCTCTCGTTGTAGCAGCGCTTCTCATACAGGACCTTCGCTTTTCTTGTCAGGCCCAGACCGCCGGGGAGTATACCTTTGGCTTTAAGACCGCGCTCGATTGAGGCCTGCATAGCCTGCCAGACCGTGCGAAGTTTTTCGCGCAGCGTGTATCCTTCCAGAATATATATGAACTGAATGATCTTGATCTTTTCCTGATTACACAGGGCGACGATCTCCGAAAAGTTCTTCTGCGGGTAGACTTCCTTGTCCTCCTCGGAGGACTCATTTTCAATGCGGATCGATCCGCCGCCGATACTGAACATGCGGATGGCAGCAATTTCTTTTCCGTCCTTAAACGCCTTGAACAGCATGGTATTCGGGTGAGGCAGATCTGTCTCCTTTGTCTCGCGGTCAAAGACTACCTTCGCTCCCGGCAGACCTTCCTTGATTGCTTTGCCTGTACCGTGACCCTCGCCGGTGAAGGCCAGAGATCCGAACAATGTGACCTCGTACTCATCGGCATCCGGGTAGCGGGCACCAAAAGTCCGCGCGGCATGATAGGGACCAACTGTGTGTGAACTTGAGGGGCCATTACCTATTTTGTAAACGCTTGTTATACTTTTCATCAGAGTGGCAGCTCCTTTCCCTGCTTTTTCCATTCCAGAAACTCTGCCGTAGCCGTGAAAATGACATCGCCGGAAGAGTTAAGCGCTGTCTCCAGTGAATCCTGAATCACGCTGACAATAAAACCAACACCAACGATCTGCATCGCGACATCATTTGAAATGCCGAACAGTGAACATCCGAGCGGAACCAGAAGCAGTGAGCCTCCTGCGACGCCCGACGTTCCACATGCTGAAAATGTCGCTACAATGCTGAGCAGGATCGCCATCGGCAGCGTGATCTGGGCACCTGCCGTGTACGCGGCAGTGAGTGCAAATGTAGTTATGACCGCCGCTGCTCCGTCCATATTGATGGTCGAGCCAAGCGGAATGGACACAGAGTACATGTCCTCATCGAGGCCAAGCTCCTTGCAGAGCTCCATGTTGACCGGGATATTGGCGGCGGAGCTTCGTGTGAAGAAGGCGGTCACGCCGCTCTGGCGGAGGCATTTGAAAATAAGAGGATACGGATTGTGCCTCAGGGTAAGTCCGACAATCAGCGGGTTCACGACCAGCGCGACCAGAAGCATGGAGATTACCAGAACGAGGACAAGTTCGCCGTATGTCGTAAATATCTCAAGTCCGCTCGAGGAGACTGCGTCGAATACAAGGCCGAGGATGCCGAACGGGGCGAAGCTGATGACCCAGCGGACTACCTTGGAAGCCGCGTCCGCGATGTCCGACATGGCCTTCTTCGTGACGTCGCCCGCCTGCTTCAGCGCGATGCCGAATACTACTGCCCAGAACAGGATACCGATATAATTGGCCTTGGCCAGCGCGTCCACGGGGTTGGATATGACGCTGGTGAGCAGGTTCATAATGATCTCTGACATGCTGCCCGGCGCAGTGTAGCCCTGTGTCGCGTCGATTCCGGCGAGGGTAATCGTTACAGGATGAATGAAGTTCACAATGACCGCGACTACTGCCGCACAGAGAGTGCTGAATAAGTATAAGAAAATGACAGTCCGGAATTTGGCCATGCCGCCGCCTTTGGCATTTGCAAGAGATGAGGCCACCAGAACAAAGACCAGGATCGGGGCGATCGCTTTCAGGGCGCCGACGAACAGGGTTCCCAGAATGGCGATCCAGGATGCTCCCGGCACAAGCAGGCCGAGAATGGCACCGATGACCAGTCCTATGCAGATGCGAAGAATGAGACTCATAGAATTCCACCTTTTGATAATCATATGCCCTCCTTTTTCTATTTATTTTTTTATGAAAGCAGCTTATGACGTAATTTTATCACAAAATGGTTTAAGATTCTATTTTATCTACACTTATTGCAGATATCGCTGCGAATATTCTGAATTCACGGATAGGGGACGGTTCTTTTCGCGTGGGAAATCCCACGCGAAAAGAACCGTCCCCGAGTCCCCATTAATCTCTTGTATACTCGATATAATCCGCCTCGCTCGCGAACAGGACGTACCCATCGCCGACGTATCCCATGTATCCGCTCTCTGTCACATAACCCTTCATAATGCACCTCCCATAGCATAAATATATGTAAATAACAGCTTCTTTTTTCCTGTACCGTTTCTATACTATATTTATGCCATAGCAGGTGTCCGTTTCTGCGGACAGCCAGACGAAAAACAGAACAAATTTTCTCCTTGCTGCAAAAAAAGAGCTGCCACTTTCATGGCAGCCCTTGTAAAAAAAGCTAATTCAGATATCCAGCGCGGCGTGATAACCCCAGTAGACCGCATTGGTAATTGTAGAGACGCGGGAAGCGTCGCCGATCACGCGCACGAACGGTGCCGCGTCGAGCAGCTCATTGACGACGTCGGTGCGGGATCTCTGGCCGAGTGCGCAGATAACGCTCGCGCCCGGAACGAGGACCTCATTGTTGTCCTTGTCGGCGCAGACGACACCCTCAGCTGTTACGCGCAGAGCCCTGTGACCTGTGTGGACCGTGACGTACTTGTCGATTTCCTTGAGGAGGAGCGGGCGATGGCGGACATTGGCATCCGGCGCCAGAACGTCGCGCATCTCAACGAGCCGGACCTTCTTGCCCTCCATGCCGAGGTGGATCGCGCACTCACAGCCGGCGAGACCGCCGCCCATGACGACGACCTCATCGCCGACCTTGTCTTTCTCTTTGTAGTAATTGTTGACAATGACAACATTTTCACCGTCAAGACCCGGGATCGGCGGGACCAGCGGGCTGGAGCCGACAGCGATGATCAGGGCATCGGCGTTTTCACGCTCAGCGTATTCCTTCGTGACCTCCGTGTTCAGGCGGATCTCGACGCCGGCGTCGCGGCAGAACTTCGCGTAGGTGAGGGAGAGTTCATACATCTCATGCTTGAACGGCAGAGCCTGCTCACTCTTCAGGATACCGCCGAGGGTGTCCTCTTTCTCGCACAGAATGACCTGGTGTCCGCGGCGGGCAGCTGTCCACGCAGCGTAGAGTCCGCCCGGGCCTCCGCCGGCGACAAGAACTTTCTTCTTTACCGGTGCCGGATAGACCTCATCGCCCTCCATCTCGCGGCCGATGATCGGGTTTACTGTGCAGCGGCGGGTGGATGTGGCGGCGCGCTCGGCCATACAGGTGAAGCAGCGCAGGCATTTGACAATATCACCATCGCGATTCTCTGTGACTTTTCTCGGAAGGAACGGGTCTGCCAGGAGCTGACGTGCCATGTAGACGACGTCTGCCTTGCCTGACGCAATGATCTCCTCCATCTGCTCCGGGTCGGAGAGACCGCCGATTGTTGCGACCGGCTTGGAAACATGCTTCTTTATCTCAGCCGCGAGGAACACGTTGCGGCCGTGGTCCGTGAACATGGACGGGTGTGTGATTCCGAATGTCTTCTGGTATGTGCCGGCGGAGACATGAATGAGGTCAACATACGGCTCGACCAGCTTGGCGATCTCGATTCCTTCCTCAATCCCGTAGCCCTCGTCGACGAACTCAGCGCCGCTCATGCGGAATTCGATCGGGAAGAACGGTCCGACAACTTCGCGGATCACTTTCAGCACTTCGATTGCAAATCTTGCCCTGTTCTCGATCGGTCCGCCATACTCGTCTTCTCTCTTGTTGAACATCGGAGACAGGAACTGGTTGATCAGCCAGCCGTGACCGCCGTGTACCATCAGCATTTCAAATCCCGCTCTCTTCACAAGCCCTGCCACATGGGCATATGCGCCGACGATCTCATCGATCATCTCCTTCGTGAGGGCTTTTACCTGAACGCCGTCAGTGCGGACTGTGTCCGACGGTCCCCACTGGCTCAGGGATTTCTGTTTGCTCTTGTCTGTCATATAGGTTCCGGCGAACATGCCCGAATGCGAGAGCTCGATCGACGGAATCGCGCCGTGGCGGCGGATTGCGTCAGCCGTGTATGTCGCGGAGGCAAGCGAATTCAGGATGCTCTCATCCAGATGATATGCATGGGATCCGTCCGTCTTCGGGTGTACCATCAGCTCACTGACAGTGACAGCAGCAGCCCCGCCCTTTGCGCGGAGTTCATAGAAGGCGGTGGATTTGGGGCCGATGCAGCCGTCATTTGCAATATCCGTACCGCCCATAGGTGCGGAGAACATGCGATTGCGGAAGGTCGTGCGTCCCAGTGTGATCGGGGAACATAGATGCGGATACTTTCTTTCCATGGTCATACTCCTTTTTGTGGTCGGGTTTGTGTGTGGTGCATTTGTTTTGTTCGCTTTGTGTTTCGCTCGCCTTTGAGTTGTATTTGCTGTTTTGATGCGTTCGCCTTTTGGCTGGCGTTGTCTTTGTGATTGCGAGAAATCTTAATTTATGAATTCAATTTATCACAATAGTCGCCGCGCTTCTTGTCTTATCCTGCTATATTTGTTCTTATTTTGTCTGAAGTTGCCTCTCATTTTTTGCTTTCAGGCAAAGGCAACTGATCCGGCAAAAATCCTAGCTTTTGCTGCCTCTGTCGTTGACCCCATATATCTTGCCAAGACCAAAGGCAGCAATCATGCGCAAAAATCAAGTTTTTGATGCCTCCGACCTTGACCTCATGAAACCTGCCCAGACCAAAGGCAGCAAACATGCTCAAAAATCAAGTTTTTGATGCCTCTGCCATTGACCCGATAAATCTCACCAAGATCAAAGGCAGCAAACATGCTCAATAATCAAGATTTTGATGCCTCCGCCGAAGACCCCATGAATCCTGCCAGGATTAAAGGCAGCAAACATGCTCAATAATCAAGATTTTGATGCCTCTGCCATTGACCCGATGAAACTCGCCAAGACCAAAGGCAGCTAACACACTCAAAAATCAAGATTTTGATGCCTCTGCCATTGACCCGATGAATCCTGCCAAGGCCAAAGGCAGCAAACTCGCTCAAAAATCAAGTTTTTGATGCCTCCGACCTTGACCCCATCATCAGCCTTCAAAAACAGGCAGCCAATCCGCGCAAAAATCCACGAATCGGCTGCCTCGCACTCCAGTACAAGATACACTGGTCAATTGACTTCTATCTTCATTTCATGAATCCCCGGCAGCCTCAATAAGAAACTTGATCAGGCGCGTCTTCCCATATAAAGGAGCTCCCCATTCTCTGTCTTTGAGAACCTGCAGAAGAACTCATCATAAGCAATCCAGCTCTCCCTCGGATAATTGGCGTGGGTCATACCTGCCACACGACCGACGGTGAGCATGGGAACGCGGTTCCTGTTAAGGTATACATAATAGCTGATCTCGCCGCACACATAGGTAAGCGGTGTCTCATCAAGCTCATAAAGTTT
>JAFWIM010000163.1 GCA_017514845.1 Lachnospiraceae bacterium | reverse complement strand
TCGCCTCAAAAGTAGGATTTTGCTGCTTCTGCCTGAGCCCCGATGAAACTCACTTTGGTCTAAGGCAGCAATCTCGCCTCAAAAGCAGGATTTTGCTGCTTCTGGCAAAATCTCACAAAGATCAAGTGTAAATCCAGCGCAAGTATAAAGGACAAATCCTTATATGGCAAGTCCACACATCGCCAGAATAAGTCCACACACCACTCCAGGACCAAATCACACCGCTCCAGAGCCAATCAAACACCCTCCCAGAACCGATCCAGCACCGCTCTCACCTGGTCCACCTTGCACGGCACATACTCCGTCCACTCCCGCGGGAACATGCGAAGGCAGTCCGCAGTCAGGAACCTGTCATCGAGGAGCACGATGGCTCCCCTGTCCTGATCGGTCCGGATCACACGGCCTGCCGACTGCAGCACCTTGTTCATACCGGGGTAAAGATAAGCGTAGTTAAACCCGTCTCCTGTCTTCTCCTCATAATAGGTTCGAAGGAGCTCCGTCCGCGTGCCGACCTGAGGCAGCCCGCATCCGACCACGATCGCGCCGATGAGCCGTGACCCGACAAGATCGATTCCCTCCGCGAACACGCCGCCCATCACGCAGAACCCAACCATGGTCATCTCAGGATCCTCATAAAAGTTTTCCAGGAAGATTTCTCTGTCCATCTCATTCATGTAACGGCTCTGAGCGACCCAGTTTATATCCGCCTCATCGTACTCACTTCGATATACCGCAAGAACATCCGTCATAAACTTGTATGAAGGGAAGAAAGCCATATAATTCCCCCGTCTTGCCATGGCCGTATCGTGAATATATCTGGCGATCTTCCGGTACATGGAAGTGCCGCGGCTCCTGTACCCTGTACTGACATCACTGCCTACGATGACGACTTTCTGTTCGCTTGCAAATGGGCTCCTCGCGTAGACCGCATATGTCTCCTCCCGGGTCGTAAAAAGCTTTTTATAGTAGTCGACCGGCAGCAAAGTCGCGGAGAAAAAGACCGCGCTCCTGCCCCGGTCTATCATACTCTGCAGGTTTCTTGCCGGGTTTACGCAAAAAAGATTCACACATAAATGTTCTTCCTCATTGAAGTCCGCATAAACCACGTAATCATCATCCATTCCCTCGAAAGTGGAGACGAAATCAGATATCTCAAAATAGAAATCCAGAAGTTCTTCCCTGAAAGAGGCATCTTTGTGCTCCCTGAACAGGATCTGAAGTTCGCCGAAAGCCCGAAGAGCTTCGTTCTGGATACGACCAAGAACTGTGCTGTCCGTGAGGACAAGATATGGATTTCGGCCTTCCACTAAGAGGAGTTCCTTCTTTACCGCCAGAAGCTCCTTGTTGAGTCTCTCAAGTGCTCTCGCTGCCGACCTGCTGACATTCTTAACGATCTTTTTGGCAGCAAGCACATTCTCCTTCACGATACCGGCAGAATACATCTCCCTGGCCCGATCGACCAGATTGTGAGCTTCATCGACAAGAAATATATAATCACCTTTCTTTCCCTCTCCGAAAAATCGGCGGAGATGGGCTTTGGGATCAAATGCGTAATTATAATCGCACAGGACTGCGTCACACCAACTGGCTACGTCGAGACCCATTTCAAATGGGCAGACATTCCACTCTTTCGCCTGAGTCAAAATCACATCGCGGTCAAAATAATCCTTCTTTTCAAGCAGATCGAATACCGCGTCATTTACACGGTCAAAATGACCTCTTGCATATGGGCAGTCATCCGGATTGCATGACGGTTCATTCATCGGGCAGATCTTCTCCTTGGAGGTGAGCACGATCGTCTTCATAATAAGCCCCCGATCCGCAAGAATCCGGAATGCCTCCGCCCCTACTGTCAGTGTCTGGTTTTTAGCTGTCAGATAGAAAATCATATCCGCATGCCCCTGACCTACGGCGCGGACCGACGGGTAAACAACAGACAGGGTCTTTCCGACACCGGTAGGTGCCATGAGGAAAAGCTCCTGCTTTTCAAGAATTGTCCGATAAACTGACGATACGAGGTTCTTCTGCCCGGATCTGTACTCAAAGGGGAAGGTGAGAGGTCCCATGGAGGCATTTCTCCTTCTCTTGTGGTCGATGTGATGGCGGCACCATAAAGAGTAGCGCTCCACAATAGACTCGAACCAGGCAAGCAGCTCTTCCCTGCCATATTCAAAGTCAAACATGTTGATTCTGTCATCGTGTTCAAGATCAACGTAGGTCATGCGAACACCGATGCGTTCACGGTCATGCTCCGGCTCTGTATCATCCGGAAGCGAATCATCCCACGCGTCAAAGTCCGTGAGAAACAGAATAGCCGCGTAACACTTTGCCTGTGCCAGATGGACTTCCTGCGGCCCAGTGATTTCCCGGACATCCATGAAAATGCCTTTTATCTCATCGACGCAAAGTCTCGGTCTTTCATCACAGAGTCTTGGTCCGTCATCACAGAGCCTCGGTCCGCCATCATCACCTTCTACCTCCCTGTCCCCGGGAACCGAATCTTCAGAAAGCTTATCATTGCCAAATATATTGAGTTTTGTCGGGTGTACATCCGTAAAAATTCCATCTGCCCTGCCCTCAACGCGCAGCACAAAATCGCCGCGGTCCGTCTCCATAACGAGCGGTACCTCGGCACGGTAATCACCTGCTTTTCCTTTCTGGATCTTCCTGTGAACCCGTCCGCCCGCCAGCATGGCCTCCGAATCGACCCCGCTGCCGGTCCGGTTATCGATGTCACCGCTCCTCAGAATAAACTCCACCAGAGAGCGGACGGAGATCCGGATCAGTTCCGGCTCTGTACTCACAATATCTTTCTTTTCACTCATGCGCTTATTATAACATCTTTTAGTTGTTTTTTACGGCACAAGGGGTTAATATTGGAATATCTTTCCTATACGAATCATTTTATGAAATGGAGGACTTATATGAAGGCACTCGAAGAGAGAATTCTGAAAGACGGTCAGGTACGTCCGGGCCACATCCTGAAAGTAGACAGTTTTCTGAATCACCAGATGGATATCCCGTTCATTAACGAGATCGGCAAAGAATTTAAGCGCGTGTTCGCTGACAGACAGGTGGATAAGATCCTCACGATCGAGGCATCCGGCATCGGCATCGCCTGCATAACCGCCCAGTACTTCGGCGTTCCTGTGGTATTTGCCAAGAAAGCCCAGAGCATCAACCTGGACGGCGATCAGTACACCGCCAAGGTCCAGTCCTACACCCACAATAAGACGTATGACGTCATCCTCACAAAGAAATATCTCTCAGAGGGCGAGCATGTCCTCATCATCGATGATTTTCTTGCAAATGGCTGCGCCGCCCGCGGTCTCATTGAAATCATCGAAGAATCCGGCGCAATTCTTGAAGGCGTCGGCATCGTCATTGAGAAGGGCTTCCAGGAGGGCGGCAAGGATCTCCGTGCCCGCGGAATCAATCTGAAGTCTCTCGCGATCATTAAATCCATGTCAGATGACGGTCTCGAATTCGAGGAGCTTGATTACTGATAACGATAATAAGATCCATGTCAGATGAAGCACTCGAGTTTGAGGAGCTTAATTATTGATAACGATAATTAAAAAAGGCTGTCGCATAAGTTGATGTCACCGTAATATTAAGCGATGACTCAGCTAAATGCGACAGCCTTTTTAGTTTTTATTTCCTTGTCTTCCGAAGGCTCACCTTCCGGTCCGTCTTATCCCCCTTGACCTGCAGCTCCGGTATGCTGTCAATGAACTTGTACAGCTGGCTGTAGCCGTAGAGCTTGACATTGAAGCCCCTGTGCCTCCGCCGGATCTCCTGCCCGAGTGTCGCCAGGGCAATCGGCTTCGCCCTCTTTGACACGATCTCGACAATATCCGCGATGACCATCTCCTCATCGTTCTTCTCCTCTCTGAGGCTGACCGTCACCTGATTGTTGGCCTTGGTGACCTCGATCGTCGGCATATCCTCAAGGAACTTGCTTAGCTGACTGTATCCGAATGTACGGATGTCAAAATCCGGATACTTGTTCTGCAGCTTACTCCCGATCTCACCTGAGCCCGTGATCTTCCCCTTGTTGTCATTCATCGTGATGATGTTGATAATATCGGCCTCAATAGCCTCCTTATCCGTCGCGCTGACATTCTGCTCGGTCTCGACCAGATTTTCAAGCTCTGTGAAAATCGTGCAGGCCGCACGGAACGAATCCGGCGTCTTCTTCTCTCCCATGCCGATGACGATTTTACCGGACTCCCTCAGACGGCTTGCCAGTCTGGTAAAGTCACTGTCGGATGAAACGATGCAGAAGCCGTCCACATTGGACGTATAGAGAAGGTCCATCGCGTCGATGATCAGGGCTGAATCCGTTGCGTTCTTCCCGCTCGTGTTGGAGAACTGCTGGATCGGTATGATGGATTTTTCCAGGAGCTTCTCGCTCCAGCGCGCGTTGAGCTGGGACGTGAAGTCACCGTAAATACGTCTGTAGGTGATAATGCCATACTGGGACAGCTCATCGAAAATGCCGTTCAGATACTTGGATGAAACATTGTCCGAATCGATCAGAAGGGCAAGTTTTCTATCTTCTGTTTCCATATTGTTCCTTTCTAATGCTCATTTCAGGGACCGCATCCCGCCGCTTCGGCGATTGCTATGCTGCCCTTAGGTTCTTATAATTTTACCCCGTTCATGAGAAGCAGCCGTCTCGCGCTCTCCACGGAGTCCGCGCCTGTCTTATTTTTCACAGGTGCAAATTCATTCTCCCGGACCACTTCAAACGGCAGGCACCCGGGAATATCGCGCAGCAGATCGAAGATGAAGAGTTCGAACTTGCAGCCATTGACATCTTCCGGCTCAACAATATTGCCGTCCTCATCGATGCAATTGATTTTTTTCCGCGCGATGTGGTAGGTCATTTTCTCATCCATCACCTTTTCCAGCGCGTCCACGCGGAAGAGGTAATTCAAAATGACGCCATAGTAGAATTGATAGTTTCCGTCTTCATCCTTTGCATTCCGCATCTCGTCTGTCATTTCCGAGTATTCTACGACAGCTGTCCTGCCGTCTTCGAGGCACATGACGCCGACTTTTTCATCCGGCGACGTCTTCCTGACGACCTTCGAGCCGGAAGCACAGCCGGACCGGATCGTTGCGCCGATGAAGACCGGGTCACAGATGCACTGCAGGACATTGTCGACGCCGAACACGTTCAGCCACTCAACGCCGTCCTCCTTCAGGTAGTCGATCAGCCCGCACCGCACCATTGAAGAGAACCAGCCGCCGTTGCCGTTCGGTGACGTGGATATTCTGTCTTTGCTTTCCAGCAGGACTTTCCCGTCAAAGCCGACGGTCGGAGCCATGTCCTGCACAAAGAACTGAACATAGGCCGGATTATATCCGAAGAAGTCGTTCTTTTTGAAAAACTCGCGGGTCTTTTTGTCATTCTTATCACTCGTCATGATGAGAAGATGGATCCACTGTTTCGCTTTTCTTGTCACTGTGAGGAGATTGGTCACAAGACGCTCGAATATATAGACGTGCCTTGAAATGCCGATATCATACATACCTTTCGGATCGGGGCTCCCAAGGCGTGTACCCATGCCGCCCGCAAGGAGAACGGCGGCCATTTTTCCCGCTCGGATAGCTTCCATTCCACAATCGAAAAACTCATCCCTGCGCTCATCAATTTCCGGGATCTGCATTGTCTTAAGAGGCTGAAGCTCGCCCCGGGCAGTATTTTCCGCCTCATGGGATAGTGCGTCCACGACCGAAAAATCCGTTGACATGATCTGATCGCACAGAGCTTCTTTCTTTTCACTGCTGAGTTCATCATAAAATTTCAGGAGATGGGTCTGACCGCACCCGGCGAGTTTTTTGTATGCATCTTCATATGTAGACATTCTGCTTTACCTCACTTTAGCGAAACAATAAACGGATGCTGCATATGCCCGTTTGCGCATATACAACATCCTCATTTTACCAAATAAAGCCGTATTTATCCACCTTTAGCGAAGCTAAAGTATGCACAAAACGGACGATCCGGCAGCAGCTGCGACGGGCTGCGCCGTAGATCAATAACCGGCGCAAACATCATCTTCATCGAAAAACGCAGGTCCTTCTCTGCGAGCTAAGCAATGCATATGCATTGCTGATCTCTCGGGCGGACCTGCAATGTTTTTCTCACGAAGATGGATGCTTTGCTGCCGGAAACGAAAATCAGGGAGCAGCCCGTCTGAATTGCTATTATTTTTCTTTCACCACCTGGAAGATATAGAACTTGAGATACGAGCTCTCCGCCGCCGACCATAATATAGGATGGTCCGGCGCCTGGGTCCTGGCTTCGACCTGGCGCAGGCGTACGTGGGCTTCCCGGGCCGCCTCGTGCACCATCTTCTCAAAGAGCTCCCTCGTCATAAAATGGGAACAGGTACAGGTCGCAAGGAAGCCTCCGTCTTTCACAAGACGCATACCCGCGCGATTAATTTTCCGATAGCCCTTCTCTGCGTTCTTTACATTCTGTCTCGATTTTGCAAATGCAGGCGGATCCAATATAACGACATCATACTGCAGCCCTTCCCGCTCCATCTCGGGTAAAAGCTCTACGAGGTCAGCAGTCATGAAGCCGAGCTTTGTACCGGTTTCATTTGTCATGAACCGTCCTGTCAGAGCATCCTCCGGAATCGCTCTTCCCATATCGGATTTTTCAGCCTGCGCTATCCTTCCGTCAGCGTCGTAACATCCTGCCAGCGTTTCCCCTGTCGTCTCAGTCGTATACGCAAATCCGTTAAGCTCCGCATTGCGGATCGCCTGGCGAAGAGCTGTCTCCGACGCATCCACCGCAAGAACGCTTTCGGCACCCGCCAAAGCGGCATTAAGCGCAAATGACCCCGTGTGAGTAAAGCAGTCCAGCACCTTAGCCCCGCGGCACACAGGACGGATAGCCGCGCGGTTATATTTCTGGTCGAGGAAAAATCCGGTCTTTTGACCTTCCGCCACATCGACAAGATAATGAACGCCGTTCTCTGTGATCGGGACCTGAGTGTCGAAGGGCTGGCCGATGAATCCCTTTTTCCTCTCCATTCCCTCCTTCAGCCGCTCCTTTGCGTCACTGCGCTCATAAATCCCGCGGATCTTTATTCCGTCTTCGGCTAAGATTCCGGTCAGGATTTCCAGAATAAGCTCTTTCATCCTGTCCATGCCCAGAGACAAAGATTCTATGACGAGTATGTCTTCATACTTGTCAATCGTGATTCCCGGCAGAAAATCCGCGTCACCGAAGACAATACGGCAGCTGCTTGTGTCAACAGTCTTCCTGCGATAATCCCAGGCTGCCCTCAGTCTTTTCGCGAGGAACTCTCTGTCAATCTCAGTATCCTTATCTCTGGTCAGCATGCGCACACGGATCTTCGAGTTCATATTGATGACGCCCTTTCCCATGGGATAACCGTCAAAGTCTCTGATACTCACGACATCCCCATTAAAAAAGCTTCCCTCTATATCGGCGATTTCATTGTCAAAGATCCATGCTCCGCCAGACTTGATCAGCCTGCCCTCTCCCTTTCTCAGTGTTATGACCGCAGAATCTTTCATGGCTCACTCCTTGAAAAAATAATTTACGATTTTTCAAATTTTTCTCTAATGTTCATAGTTTGTTCATAGTTTTATGCTAGCATATAAATGTGCTGAGAAGCACTCACTTTTTCAATGCCGGTTCGCCGGCATCCCCGGAAGGCCGCAACCCCTCATAGCGGCCTTCTTTTTTTATGATTTTTTACTACTCTGATTTCTGTTTTCAAGCGATTTGTATCATATTTCAGAGTGATTTACATCATACGCGCAGGCAGAAAACGTTTTTTGTTTTACCGTTCTGCCAAATCACGGAAAGTAAGCACTGAGATTTCTCCGGTTTCCGCATTCTCAATTTCCACGCTGCCGTCGCTCATGTAGATTCGAATATACGAAAAAACTTTCCCCGTCTGTACATCCGACACAGTATATATTAGAGCATCCTCCTTAGTCGCAGTGTCTGATATCACGTACTCAGAACCGATATAATTTTCAACGACTTTTCGTATCTCCGGCTCACCGAGACGCACCTGCGTTTCGGCTCTGTCGCTTGTAATTCCTTCTGCCGTTTCACCGCCTGTCTCGTCCGCTGAAGCGCTGACATTTCCGTTATCTGCAGCTTCCGACTTCGCGCCGGCATTCCCGCCGCCCTGCATCTCCGGCTGACTTCCCATATCCTGCATCCCAACCATTGTATCAGCTTCAGCCTCTTCCGCCGAAAACTCTGCCGCTTCCTCATATGCCGTATCAGTGCCTGTCGGGGGGCTCATGACCGGCAGAGTGATTCTTATGACGCCGGCGATCAGGATGATCGCGCAGGCCACTGCCAGCCCGGCAAGGATTTTTGACACAGGAAATCTTTTTCTTCCGGAAAAGGCATTCATCAAATCTTCATCCGGGTCAATTTTATAAGCCGCAAGCCTCTCCGCATCGGCACTGCTGATCTCCCCGAGGATGCGCCGCCGCATCTCATCGGTGACGACGACTTTGTCCATGATATCATTGTACTTTCTACTCAAAGTCATACGCCTCCTTCAGGATTTCTTTCAGCTTCTTTCGCGCTCTGGAAAGATCCGACCTGACCGTCACCTCTCTGCGTCCCAGAATGGCGGCAATTTCCGCCGTCGTGAATCCTTCCTGATAGAACAGGTGGATGACCTCCCGGTAATTTTCCGGAAGCTGACTGACGGCCTCCCAGACAAAGCTGAGATCTTCCTTCTCCTTGGCGACCAGCTCCTCCATGAGCTCATCGTGGTTGCGGTAACTGTTGTAGCGGATCCTGTTCTTGCTAAGATTTCCGGCAACGCGGAAGAGCCAGGCTTTGGCGTGGGCTTCATTTGCAAATGCCGGCTGATTCACCAGATAAGCAAGCAGCGTATCCTGCAGAATCTCCTCCGCATCGGACATATTGTGAAGATAGGAGTAAGCGAACCGGAGAATACTGTCACCGTACCGGTCCATAAGTCCGGCAGCTGCCTCACTGACTCCCTCGCCTGCTCCGGACCTTGTCTTCGGCCCGGACGCGAAAGCGGCAAAGAGCAGCCTGTATATCCTTCCTATGCTGTTGTCATCCCATGGAATGGCCAGTGTCATATCTGCTCCTCTTTAATACAACTGTGTATCTTTATATGTTGCATCCCTCATATCAAGAAAAGCGGTCCAGCAGTTATGTGTCTGTCACACAATGCTGAACCGTCATGAAAATCGATTCAAATCTGAGGGTCAAATTCTCAGGAAGTACGGGCGAATATCCGTGACCGAAGAGTGAATGAGCGCGATCCTGTTCGCGACGTCCCTCGCATAGCCAATACTTGTGGCATCATCCACGATATCAAAGTTTGCCCAGTCATGGTCGTTCGCTTCGAAATCATCAATGCATGTCAGAATGAGATCTGCCGCTCCGTCCTCACATACATAGAGTTCCTTCGTCGTCTCATCGATAATGTATGTTAACTCTTTCTTAGAGACGATAAGATAGTTACGATCTTCAGAAATTATCGGCAGAACTATCGTACATACCGGGTTCTCGATTTCCGTGAACGCTCGGAACTGGGGAAGGAAAGTTCCTGTGATATCCTGCGTATAGATCAGGGTGATGTCAAGCGGCTTATCTGTCCCAACGTCAAATGTCAGATGGGCTTTCCCGCGAGCCGGTACAGAAAGATTAATTCTCTCGCTCATTGTGTGTCTCCTCCTTACAAAACATATAGTCATCTTGGTTTTGTATGCTGTTGCTCATTGGCTGTGCCGTGCGGTGTTCGAATAATGACGCCTCCCGCACATGAGTACTTTATTTATTATATATCATGAGACCTGCTTTTTAAATCCCCAAGTTCCCGCTGAAATTTTGAGGCACCGGCCACCGCCAATTCGCCCGAAGGCAGCCTCACCGATAGTCTACTGAAGAATTATTCTTCAGAACTTCAGCTGAACTTCATCATTTACGATGTGCATAATTTCAGCTGTGAGGTCCGCAATCCCGGTCTCACTGTTAAGGTCAGTCCTGCCGATAGTTCCCACAGGA
Organism: Lachnospiraceae bacterium; assembly: GCA_017514845.1. Classification (GTDB taxonomy): domain Bacteria; phylum Bacillota; class Clostridia; order Lachnospirales; family Lachnospiraceae; genus Chordicoccus. The sequence goes on along the minus strand of JAFWIM010000163.1, from coordinate 25,464 downwards.
TAAGCCTTGCCGGCCACTATATCGCGAAGGTAATTGTACCACTTTCCGCCCAGGTCAAATACACGGCCGTCTCTGTAGAGAATCAGCTCGGAGCCGACAGAATGCTCATACATATCGTAATCCACATACGTGTCGTACCAGTAATAGATCCGGACATATTCATGTGAGGGATCCCATCCCTCTGCCGACGCAATCAGATACTTGTCGAGCTGGCTCTCCCTGATTTCTTTTGCCGCCTGCCCGTCCGAGATCCATTTTTCGGGAAGAATGCCTGCCGCCGCATCCTCGAAGGCCTCGGCCAGTTTTACGAGTACAGCCTCATCCTCTGCGGGTACCGGGTATTCTTTTTCAAAATACAGTTCATAACAGTTCATTGATATTTACCTCCAATGTCGGCATGTTTTGCGCCGTCATGAGCATTATACAACCGGCTCACGAACTTTTCCACACCCACATAAGCTTCCTCGACAGTCGTCTGTCCGCAATTATAACAGTTCAGACAGGCTGCTTCGGGTTCGAGATACGTTGCAAACATCATCCGCAGTGTTAAATAATCCTGTAATCAGAAAACTCATTTTCCCCAATGTTGTACAACTTTCTCAGATACCCATCATGAAGAACCTCTTTTCCTCCATCCGCGTCCACATGGCCGCTCTTCAGGCAGATCACACGGTCCGATACCAGCCGTACAAGCTCCAACTCATGGAGGGACATCAGAATTGTCACGCGGCGCTTTTCCGCAAGCACGCGCAAAATATCCAGGAATTCCAACTTATACCGGATATCAAGAAAGGTCGTCGGTTCATCGAGTATAAGGATCCTGGGTTCCTGGCAAATCGCTTTAGCCAGAAGGACCCGCTGCCTCTGACCGTCGCTGATCTCATTTATATATAAAGAGGCCAGATCGCTTGTCCCGGTCAGTTCCATCGCCTCATCAACTGCTTCAGAATCTTTTTTTCCAAGCTTTCCCAGAAGCCCCGTATAAGGATAGCGGCCTGATGCCGCCATTTCCCGGCAGGTCATCCACTCCGGCCTGATGTTCCCGGTCACCATGACTGCCATGACTTTCGCGATCTCGCTCCTCGGCAGATTCCCAAGTTCCCTGCCGATCAAAGAAACAGACCCTTTAAGAGGCGGAAGATCACCCATCAGAGTCTTAAGGAGGGTAGACTTTCCGGAGCCGTTCGGTCCGATCAGAGATATGATCTGCCCCTCAACAAGATTGAAATTTATATCCGACAGCACGACCTTGCTGCCATAGCCTGCGCTGAGATCTCGCGCAGACAGGGTTACTTTTTCATTCATGAGTCATTTACCGTCCAATTCAGGCTTGCAGAATCTATACTCGTCAGATTGGTCATTTGTTCCGTGTCATCATGATCCAGATAACGCACGGGGCCCCAAAAACAGCTGTCACCGTGCTGATGCTCAGCTCAGTCGGTGCAAAAAGTGTTCGGGCGATGAGATCCGAAAAGAGGCAGAATACCGCTCCCCCGAGGAAGCAGGCGGGTATCATGACAATCGGTCTCTGAGTCTTCATGAGATTTCTGATAAGGTGAGGCACTGCGACACCTACAAAGGAGACAGGTCCTGCAAATGCAGTCACCACCGCAGACAACATACTCGACAGAAGGATTACCGCGATCCGCAGTCTCAGCACGTTGACTCCGAGGCTCCCGGCAGCAGCTTCTCCGAGCTGATAAGCTCCGATCGGCTTTGACAGAAGAAAAGCCGCCGCGACCACAAGGACAACAACAGAGCCTGCTGATATGACGTCACTCCAGGTCGAACCGGAAAATGTTCCCAGTGACCAGTTGTGGAGATTAACGATGTTGGAATCATCCGCAAAGGTAACGACAATCTCCGTTATCGCTGAACAGATATAGCCGACCATGACTCCGCATATGATCAGCACACTCATGCGATGGACTTGCTGTGACGCGGCAAGAATAAAACCGGTAACAGCCATAGCCCCGGCAAATGCCGCAAGGACCATGGCAAACGATCCCAGATGCAGACCTGCCCCGAGTGAAAAAATCATGACAAGCGCGACCGCAAGCTTGGATCCCGATGAGATACCAAGAATAAAGGGTCCCGCAATCGGATTGTTAAAGAACGTCTGAAGCAGAAAACCGGACACTGCCAGGGCTCCGCCGAGTATCATCGCAATCATGATTCTCGGAAGGCGTATATTCCAGATGATGCTGTAAGCCGTGCCGCCCTCACTGCCCATCAAAACAGCCGGAATATCAGAAATGGTCACTGTCCTGCTGCCATTTACAACATTGAGGGCAAAAAGCAGAATGAGCATGACTGCGAGCAATATAAAACTTGTAAATATCCTTTTATTTTCTCTCATATCCTATACACCGATCATGAGCCTCTGCCCTGCCTGTTCTCCCCTTAATGACCGTTCCCTGCCGTACGAATTAGAGACCGTCCGGGAAGATAATTGCCTCCTTCATGTCCCGACTCTGTGCAGGTACTTAAGGTCATCCTCCGCTTCGCCTGTGATAACGAGCCGTAACTCGCGGATCATTTCCGCGGAGGACGTCGTGTGTTGGAACATATCCTGCTCCGCGCACCAGACATTGCCAGACTTGACGGCCTTAAAATCCGCAAATAGAGGACTCTTCTGAAGAAGATCATCCACTGTCCCGATCTCACCGTCAATAGTTGAATTGTAAATCAGTATATCGGCATCCACGCACCCGGCGTAGAAATCCTCCATCTGCATATTCATGGTAGAAAGAGCGTTCTCTGACTCCATGTCGGGAAGCTCCGGCACATAGGTTCCTCCGGCAAGCCGAATCATACGAGCGACATAGTCTCCGGACTTTCGGACATTTGCAAGACCTGCTGACGTAATGTAGAAAAACCCAACGGTCTTACCATCCTGCGCATCTGAACTCTCCCCAATCACATCCTCCGCGAGCTTCCTTTGCTCATCAAAAAATTTCTCCGCCTCGTCCTCACGATCAAAAAGAAGACCGTACAGGCGGATCCACTCCGTGCGGCCGATCGGATGAGACTCATAACTTGAGTGCTCGACCATGACCGGGATGCCCAGAGACTCGATCTTCTCCTTCACCTCCGGCGTGTGGTAAATCATGGTCGACTCAATTGCAAGAGAACACTCCTCCATAAGCAGCGCTTCGTAGTCGGGAGCGCTGTACTTGCCTACATACGTCATATCACCGCTCCCGAGGGCCTCAGCCGCCGAATCAATGCTCCAGTCCTCTTCCTTCGTGCTGGTCATTGTCACGCAGGGGATAGTATCCAGCTCGTCCATGAAATCCATGGCTGATGAGGCCGCCAGATACACATTGGCAAGCGGCTTTCGGATCACAGTAACGTCATCCGGGAGCCCGGAGGGCACGTCATAGCCTTCCTCGACAACCAGATATCGCCCGGTGCCCTTGATCGTAACGAGCTCACAGGCGTCTCCATAGTAGTCCACCGAGAACTGGTCCGCATAGACGAGCTCCATGCTTCGGTCCGGCTTCATGTCAGGCCAGGCTAATGAAGTATCCGTCTCGCTCCGGTCGGTAGTACTCTGCGAATCCCTCTCACCAGTGCTCACTCCGGCATCGGTCCCTGTGATACCGCTATCTTCCAAGCTCTGCCCTGCATCGGTCTTTGGACCGCCGGAACTATTCTGCCCTCCGCATGCTGTAAGACAAACTGCCGCAAACACTGCGGCAGCTGTCCATCTCATTTTATTTAATTGTCTTTGAATCAAATGTAAGTGTGTATTCAATTTCATATGGCTTGCTCATCGCTGTTGTGTCGGCTGTGACCTGCATCGGCCTGTCGAAAACGGTGACCGGTATCTCGAACGTCGATCCGCCCTCGAGAGTGATCGGATCGTATCTTGTCCCGTCGACGATCATATAGTCGTAATTGGAAGAACCCCAGATGATCGTTGCGGTCGCAGCGTCTCCCTCAATCTTAAGTTTTGCCGGCGACTGGACCGAAGCCCTGCCCGAACCGCCTGCCAGAGCTACCTCTACTTCGTATTCTCCGTCAGTCAGGCCGAGATCTCCTGCTTTTGTCAGCGCTTCATCTTTCCATGCGGATATCGGCAGCGAATCAGACCTTGCGACCAGAGTTCTCGCGTACCATTTTTCCTTGCGCTTGCTGAAAGCGGCGCAGTCAATGCCTTTATCTAGAGCTTCGACCGGAATCGTGAAGGTGTGGACTCCATCAGCATTTTCTGCAAATGGCAGATACTCCTTCTCACCTGCATTCACCGCCTCCTCCGGCGTACCCATAAAGAGGTACAGGTAACCGGTGCCTTTCATTGTCAGTGTGGCATACATGTGATCCGCTTCTACGGTAAGTTCTGCGGACTCAATGCTGAACATGGATGAGCTTGAAGCCACAGTCACGGGGTAGGTACCTTCAACAAGACTGTCGCACCCGATGGGCACCATCCAGTCTTCAACCACGGTCTCCACTTCAGTCATCTCTGAGGCGTCCGCGATTCTTGAGTCCGTTCCTTCTGAACTCTTCTCGTTACCAGTTTCTGCCGCACTGCTCTCTGACTCCGGGGCTTCTGCAGAAGATTCGGCTTTTTCCTCGGCGCTCACGTCCGCGGAAGCCACTGCAGCGCTCTCATTGGCAGCCACGCTCTGAGCAGTGTCGCTTACGTTGCTGCCGCAGCTTGCCAGTGTACCTGATGCTACAAGTGCCGCCAACAGTATAGCGGCCAATTTGTTTTTCATCGTATGTCTCCTTACGTTGCTCATTACCGCCTTTACAGCTGAATACTCGCTGTCAAACATCAACTGCATAAGAACAGCCTCCGGGTTGTCAGTGTGACAGTTCAGACAGGCTGTTCTTATGTAACGTTTCCGGCAGCAAAGCATCCATCTTCGTGAGAAAAGCATTGCATATCCGACTGAGAGATCAGCATAGGCGGCAAGCCGCCTTCATCTCGCGTTTCACGCTCGATGTCGGGCGGGCGCCAAAGTGCCTTCCTTTCGTGCCCTAAAGGACTAGCTTCGCGTCGCGAGCACGAATCAGGCACCTTGGCTTGTCGCCTACGTAAGTTCGCAGGGAAGGATATGCGCTTTTCGATGAAGATGATCTTTGCGCCGGGTCATGAACCTCCGCTAAAGCCTGTCTGAACTGTCACATGTCAACAAACCCAGACCGAATCCCGTGCGAAGGTATATGCTAATGCGGAGATTATTCAGCGAGAGCGGATTCCACGAACTTCTGCAAATGCTCCACATACAGCTCCTGAATCTCCGGCTGCTGGCCAAGGCCTTCCAGCACACACTCCACGCTGTAGCCTTCCGCTTCGAACTGGCTCTTCCAGGAGTCTTCCTCATCGCCCGCCATATCGTTATTTGCATGATCCCCGGCGACGACCATGAGCGGCATGAGGACTACTCTCTTGTACTCTCCCTCGCCGACAGCAGCCATCACATCTTCAAGGGACGGAGTAGCTTCGACAGTTCCTACAAAGTAATTCTCGAAACCGTCAGCCGTGAGAACTTCCTGCATTTTAGCATATACGGCATTGGATTCCGCCTCTGTTCCGTGGCCCATGAAGCAGATGGCGGTCTCGCCGTCATCATATTCTGCTGTCCGCGCTGTGATGATTTTCGCAACTTCCTCGAAATCTCCATCCTCTGCGAGAAGGTTCTCACCCATGGTGATACTTTCAAATGCATCCGCGTACGACATGACCTCCTCCTCAAGATCATGGTACTCTAAGCCTGCCATGAGGTGTGTCGGCTGCACGACCAAGTTCTTTACTCCATTGTCCACAGCCCGGTCAAGAGCTTCTTTCACATTATCGATCTTGACGCCGTCACGCTTATTGACATGATCGATAATGATCTGGCTCGTGAAAGCCCTGCGGACGGACCAGTCCGGGAACGCTTCACGGATCGCGTTTTCGATGCTGCCGATCGTAAGCCTTCTGCTGTCATTGAAGCTCGTGCCGAAGCTCACAACGAGAATCTCATTCTCTCCGATCTCATCCTGGTTGCCCGGATCATCGAGGGATGCGTCGCCCGTCTCATAATTCTCTTCGTCCGCTTCCTCTGCCTCTCCGCTCTCAGCCTCGATTTCGGCGGACTCTGCCGCGGAATCTAAGGACTCCGGCGCGGATTCCTCTGCTGTGGCAGATGACGACTCAGCTGTATCCGCAGTCTCCCCTGCCAGGGCGGCAGATTCTGACGCGCCGCCGCATCCGATGAGCGTGCCGATCACGGCTATGCTGAGTAATAATGATGCAATTCTTCTTTTCATGTTGTGCCTCCTTTGATTTTCCCGCCGCGGATCAAAAAAGGCATGCAGGAAAAAACCCTCCGCATGGGAGGGCGCACTTATCCCCGCAGCTGCCCCGCAGGGATGATGGTACGACCAATGCCTCGTGATCCGGAGCGGATGCTCCTGTACCGGCATACGGCAGGTTTCCTGGCTTTGGATCATCATGCGCCGCGCTGCCTTCCCGGCTTTCGCCAGTGACATTTTTGTGCGCCGCACTCCCCTTTCACAGTGACGAGATCGTACAGGATTTGCACCTGTTTCCCTTTTACCCTCCGCGCTAAACCCGCGCGCAGGCACCGTATACCTATTTAGTTTTAGCGGGACTTCCCCGCGATACGAAAAGTATACCACGCAAAGCCCCGGTGGTAAAGGGTGCTGTGGGGAACGTGACAGCGTGACAGTTCAGACGGGCTGCACCGGAGTCTCGGAAGCCGGCAGTTAGGCATCCATCTTCATCGAAAAGCGCAGGTCCTACCTTCCGAGCTTAGCAATGCATACGCATTGCTGATCTCTCAGTCGGACCTGCAATGCTTTTCTCACAAAGATAGATGCTTTACTGCCGGCAACGTAATGTGAGTGCAGCTCGCCTGAACTGTTACCGATGAATCACTCTGTGAGACACAAATATGAGATTTGCAATGGAACTATTTCCCACGTATAATGACATTATAAACTGCGAGAGGGCAACGGCCAAAATCCGAACCTTTGCCCCGCAGGCACATACTCATTGAACGGAAGGAGTCCCCATGTCGACCGGACTTATACTGACGCTTGTAAAATACGCGTTTTCTGCACTGCTCACTTTCATATCGATCGCGTGCACTAAAAATATAAAATATACTATATCATCGCTGCTTGAGCTCGCCTGCATCTTCCTCATTGTCAATGCTCTCCTGCCCGCCGCGCATCTACCTGTGATCATCTTAAGTGACCTGCTCAGCCTCCTTTTCAACGCCCAGATGCTGGTCCTGTCCTTCGGAGCTGTCTACATCACGCTGGTCATGCTCACCAACCTGGACTCCCTGGAAGACCTCTTCGGCAAGCTCGTTCAGTACCTGATCGCAATCGCAGTCGTCCTGGCATTCACGTTCCTGCCGGTGAGCCACGTCGCCGGGATCCCGACATTCATCCTGCCTGTGGTCATCGCCGCTGATATTGTTTTCCTGGTCGTATTTGACGCGCAGTACTCCCCGGCATACGGTCTCTATGACCTTGTCCGCACTGTAGTGCTGAACATACGCCGCACAAAGCTTGTGCAGAGGCACCCCGATGCCAAAGAGAAATTTGCCAGAGACGGCATCGATGATTACAGGGAAAAGCCGAAGAGTCTGCCCGAGAATCCCAACATTATTCTGATCTTCACGGAGGGGCTCTCCCAGCACATGATATCAGACAAAAGGAACATCATGGCGAACTTCCAGGCTTACCAGAAAAAGTCACTGAACTTTACGAACTATTACAACCACACTTACGCGACCTACTGTGCCCTGATCGGCCAGCTGACAAGCGGCTATCAGCTAGGCAATTACGACCAGAGCAGCCTTACATCACTGCAGGGGATCCTAAAAGCCCGCGGCTATCACACGACCGTGATCAACACAGAGCCACGAAACAAGCTCTTTACAGCTTATCTCGGCGGTATGGGCTTTGATGAGGTGAGGGGAGCCGAGATCACTGACCTGCAGGGAGAAGCCCACAGTCTCTCCGACCGCCAGGCCTACGAGCTCCTCTTTGACGCTGCCATGGAAAATCATACTAAAGGCACCCCGCACCTGACTGTGATCTACACATTCGGCTCACACATTTCATTTGACTCGCCGGATGAGAAATACGGAAACGGCAGGGACACGACGCTGAACAAAATGTATAATCTTGATATACAGTTCGGTCGTTTCATGGAGAACTTCGAGGCAAGTGATATGGCGGACGACACCATTATCGTGATGACCGGCGACCACTGCGCATACGGCGACTTTTTCTATCGCGGAGCTTATCCGTATTATAAGCGTGCAAATGTCGACTGCGACGAAATGCCCCTCTTCATCCACCACAAAAATGTCCGTCCTGAAAACATCGATGCATGCGGGCGAAATACCCTGTGCATGGTTCCCACCCTGCTCGACTATCTGGATGTCAGTGCCCCGAATTATTTCCTGGGGACGTCTCTCTTCGGGCCTTCCGGAAAATACGACACCATTTTCTTCGACGCGACCTACCAGCTGACAACAAAAAACGGACAGATCCGGGAGCTGACGAAAGAAGAAACACGACAGCTGGAACCTGTCCTCATGGATTATTTCGCAGCGAAAGCTTTGCCGAAGAACAGCTGACATCGGCTGGGGTCCATGTATCCCATGTGAGCGACGAGCCTCACTAAATCTTCATAGACTAACATTACGAAAATTCTGTTTCAGAGAAGAAAACATTGCCGAATTTGTGTAATCAGATTGGAGACAGATATGAGAATAAAAAAACTTACCGCATATGTCCTGTGCCTCATCATGGCGACCTGCCTGTCCGCCTGTGCCGGCGTGGTCGAACCCACCTCCGACCCGTCGACGACTGTGGACACGGCAGAGCACTTCAATGTGGCTGTCTTCTACTTTGACTACGCCGACGCATATATATCCGCGGTGCGCACAGCCCTGAACAAGGATCTGACCGACAGCGGCATACCCTACACGGAGTATGACGCCGCTTCCAACCAGGCGACGCAGAACTCCCAGATCGACAATGCCCTAGCCCACGGCGCAAGCATGCTGCTTGTCAATATAGTCAGTTCCGGTTCAACAGATATCGCTGACTCCATATGCCTCAAGGCATACGTTGCCCACGTTCCGGTCGTCTTCTTCAACCGTTCTGTCGAAGCAGAGGGAGACGAAGGTGTCATCCTCGACTTCTACAGTAACGTTGCCTTTGTCGGGACCGACCCTGCGGAGGCAGGACACCTACAGGGACAGATGATCGGGCATTACCTTGTAGAAAACTATGACAGATGCGATCTCAACGGGGACGGTGTCATCAGCTACGCCTCCTTTAAGGGCGAAGCCAAGAACGCCGAGGCTATCTACCGTACACTGTACTCCGCTGAGGATACCAACCGCATACTCAGGGCTAACGGGAAGCCTGCCCTAAGCTACTTTAACCCGTCGAGCGTAGACGCGTTCCAGCTCGATCTGACTGGCAAATGGTCCATGGACGCAGTCCGGGACTACATGATGACGAACCTCGCCCAGTACAATGAGACAAGCGAAAACATGATAGAGCTTGTGATCTGCAACAGCGATACCATGGCGGAGGGAGCTATTCGCGCCCTTCAGGCTTTCGGCTATAACACCGGGGACGAAGCATCAACGACAATTCCCGTCTTCGGCGTCGACGCCTCTCCGGCAGGCCGACAGCTGATTTCTGAAGGTAAGATGACTGGCACAGTCGTCCAGGATGCCCAGGGCATGGCACACTGTATCAGCCTGCTGACATCAAATATAAATGAGGGAAAAGATCTCCTTGACGGAACAGAAGATTATGCGAGAGATACCAAGAACAAAATTGAGCATAAGCTGTATATTCCCTATTCGGTCTATGAACCGGAAAAATAAATATTTGGTATTGACATATCGATACATTCTTATTAATATATTATGTAGAACATTCTATGTACTGCGTTTTATATTTGGAGGTCAATATGTCTGATTTTATGTTCAAAGTCCCGCAGGAACTCATCTTTGGCTACAACAGCCTTGAAAAATTACCGTCTATACTCTCTAAAGAATCCATCGATTCCGTAATGCTTATTTCAGATCGCGGACTCGAAAAAATCGGAGTTGTAAAGAAAGTATCCGACATTCTTATGTCCGCAGGTGTGCGTGTCACAGAATTCCTTGATGTTCTGCCGGATCCTGCCACGGAAGTAGTTGACGCAGCTGTAGCAGTCTATAAAGATTGCGAAGCCCAGGCGCTTGTAGCCTTGGGCGGTGGCTCACCAATGGATGTGGCTAAGGCTGTCGGCGTACAGGCCCGCTACGGCGGCTCCATCACCGAATATGAAGGCGCAGATAAAGTTCCCGGTGAAATTGTGCCGATTATCGCAATTCCGACAACTGCGGGAACAGGAAGTGAAGTAACGCCGTTCTCAGTCATCACGGATACTTCCAGAAATTATAAGCTCACTGTATACAGCTACAAGATTCTCCCCCATTTTGCCATCCTCGATCCGCAGCTTATCATGACCGCGCCGGCCGGAATTGCCGCCGCCTGCGGGATAGACGCGATGATCCATGCCTGGGAAGCCTATACATCTCTCTGGGCGAACCCATTTTCCGATGCCATGGCGGAGAAAGCTCTTGAACTGATCGGCAGAAGTATCCGCAGGTTTGTCGCCAACCGCAGCGACCTTGACGCAGCCAGTGACATGATGACGGGAAGCAATTTTGCCGGTCTGGCTTTCGCCTGGGCAAGGCTTGGCAACGTGCACGCTATGTCTCATCCGGTCAGCGCTTATTTCCACGTACCGCACGGCGTTGCAAATGCAATCCTTCTCCCGACCATCGTAGAATACAATTCGCTTGCAGACAATGGACGCTACGAAAAAATATATAACTATATCCACCAGGGCAGACAGGACCGTCCTTTCGTCCCGTCGATGCTTGCGGATGAAGCACGCAGCCTGCTTGCTGAACTTTCACTTCCCGCCTCACTCTCAGAAGTCGGCGTGACAGAGGACCTGTTCGAAAAAATGGCAGATGACGCGATGGCCAGCGGCAATATAAAGGTGAATCCGCGGCAGACGACCAGGAAAGACGTCATTGAACTTTATAGGAAAGCCTTTTAAATCCACATTTCTCACGCAGTCTGTTGAGAATCGGGAGCAGCGTCAGCTGACTACAGCGAAACGCTGCTCTTTTTTTCATAAAGAATCGAATCATTAAGGGGCTGCCGCATTAGACGGTGTCCGCACTATAAATAACAGCCATTTGCAAATATCGTCTGCTATATAGTGCCGACCCGCCTAAACGCGGCAGCCCCTTAATCAAACATCTATGGAGAAATATGACTTCAATCAGGATACTCTATAGCTTCTCCTCCTACACTTACCCTATTCTCCGGAGCGTACTGCCTGCAGAGCTCTGCGCACCTCACGATCGGTTCGTCCTTCTTTTTCATCATATTGAGGCCCTGTACTTCGCACTCCGAGCCTATCATTTTATATTTGAGCTCTCCCAGATTATGGTACGGCAGTATGTTAATTTCCGGTCTGCCCGAAAGCGTCGCTACAAACTTCGCAATCCCAATCGTGCAGGATTCCTCATCATTATATCCCGGGATAAACGGCCTGCGTATGATCACCCGCTTACCGCGCTCTGACATGTATTCACACAGCTTCCTTATGTTTTCCAATATAAGTTCATTAGGGATTCCGGTGATCTCTTTGTGCCGATCCGAGTCAATATGCTTCATGTCAACAAAGACTGTATCACAGTACTGGGCCACCTCCACCAGGTGTTCCCATCTCGCATATGCTGACGTCTCTATGCAGGTATCAATATAATCTCTCTTACAGATCTTCAGCAGTTCCGCAGCGATTTCGTGCTGCATCAGGACTTCTCCGCCGGAAAGAGTCAGTCCGCCGCGATCTCTCCTCGTGAAAGTCAGTTCCCGCTGCACTTTCTTATACAGCTGCTCAGCCGTATACTTGGTACCTGAGATCTGACGACACTTTTGCGGACAAAGCTGTACACAGAGTCCGCAGGCTTTACATTTATCGAAATCCATCTCGACTTTATGATCTTCCGGATTGATCCGATTTACCCCTTTGGAACACAGTTTTACGCACATTCCGCATCCGACGCACCGCTCCCTGTTGACAGCAAGCTGCGGGGCAACAGAAAGACCGAACGGATTCGAGCACCATTTGCAGCGAAGCGGGCAGCCCTTAAAAAATATCATCGTGCGTATTCCGTACCCATCCGTATTTCTGAAGTGACCAAAATCGAATACGATAGCTTCTTTCTTTTCAGCCATTTTTTTCCATCCTCTCTCTTTACACAGTGCCTCCTGCCCGCAATGTGTTATCCAAAGACCCTGTTTTGCTTCTCTTCACTGCAGTCCATAATACCATTATATGTCACATATACAAAATAACAAAGAACCGTCCACAGCGAATGTGACTACGCTGAAATACGTATTATAGTAAATCGCGATCTCTGATCGCGCGCGAGCTGCGCGACGCACTCTGTGCGTCTCCCTTTGCGCAGCTCTGCGATCCGCCGTGCCAAGCATGCGTAACAATGCTCCAGTGGAGCATTGTGTAGCTGAGGCTCAATCTTCAACACAGGCTTTAAACCCATGTTGAAGACAAGTTTGTTTTGCACATTCCTCGTAGACTTACGTCACGAGAATCCTGTGTTGAAGATTGAAAATGCTGCAGACGGCTAAGCCATCTGCAGCATAACGAATGATCCCGCCGGCCAGACGGTCAGAACCTATAGCTCACATCCTGCCCATCTGTCTATCGGAAAGAAGGAGGCCGTCCATCGGAGGCTCCAACTCACAGATTAAAACTGATGTTCCGTTCTGTGGATAATATCATCCTGCACTCTCTCAGCGATGTCTGTCCAGTATACACTGTAGCCAGCAACACGTACCATAAGAGTAGGATACTTCTCAGGGTGCTTCTTGGCATCTACAAGAGTAGACTTGTCAATGGTATTGAACTGTACATGGTATACGCCATAGTCGTTCACCATTGTACGAACAAGATTCATGAAGTTTCTCATGCCAGCCTCTTTGTAGGTCGGCATTTTATAAGTACCTTCCGGTGTGTTAAGACCTGTCTCTCGAATTGTCTGCATAATGATTTCCTCCTTTCTTCAGAAGTTAAACTTCCATCATTTCGGACTGGCTGATCCACATGTTCAGCAGCGTGCCGTTGCTGTACTTAGTGTAATCAAGTTTGCCATAGCTTCTTGCCGCTGCCAGCGGTCCATTCGTATCTGCCTGCTGAGATGCTGACATTGTATCAGATGTCGGCTGACCTGCAAGACGTCCGTTCGGAGTCGCACCTGTCATAGCGCCGTAACCGACATTGGACTGTACCATCTGAATTGCCGCATCGCAATAATTGCCACGATACATCTTGAGATGATTGACCGTGTCACCAAAGAATGACCATACTCTGCAAGCGATGTCATCCGCGAAATCATCATCATTGCCATACTTCGGAGCAGCGATCAGTTTTGCTCTGAGTTCTTCATAGCCTACGAAGTTCGCTTCAATAGCATTTGCGACATCGCGAAGAGTAGCCTCGTGATCTGTATAAACAACCTTCTTGATAGCTGCCATGGAGTCGACTGCAGTTCCGAAACCGCTCATCTGGATTGTCGGACCGATATTGACTTTCGCGCCGCCGTTTGTAGCGTCAAGACCTTTTTCAAGGGCACCGTCAAGCAGCATTGTAAATGTCGGAAGGTTGAACTGTTCAGCGAGAAGCTTCTCAACGATAATAAGGTTGGAGTGGCACTCTTTGATTGCGTATTCAATCTGATCCAGGCACACCTTTTCAAACTTCTCATATGTGTCAAAGAGTTCCGGAGCGCCGCTCGCATAAGTTACGACCTGGCCGCAGCGTGTTCCATCAACGCCCTTAGCCTTCTTGCCGTCGCATACTGCAGCATAGATGCAGCCCGCAACATTAATGATACCTGAATCGGTATGACCGTACTGCATGCCCTCGACACCGGGCTCTACGCAGCCGATCGGGCTTCCGTACTTTTTAATATCATAGCTTGTGTAATTGCTGTGCATGTTTGCGCACGCGCCGCGGTTCTCAAGCATCTTGTACAGTGTTTCTACGTCAAAGAAGCTCGGATGTCCGTGTCCGTCAACGGAAAGCTCGCATGCTTCGCGGAGCAGAGAATCCGGAGTTTTCTGATGCAGCATCAGGCAGACCGCCGGTGATGTTGTCTTGACATAGCGCATAGCGCGCAGGCACAGATAAGACAGCTCGTTGCTTGCGTCTCTTCCGTTCTCATCGAGACCGCCGACATCAAGATGCGGATAGCGATAGTAACCGCCGAAGATGTAAGCCATCTGTGTGGACTGGAACCATACGTTGGAAGTAACCTTGATGTACATTTCCTCAATAAGCTCCATTGCGCTCTCCGGTGTGATGATACCGGCTTCGATGTCTCTCTTATAGTACGGATACATGTACTGATCCCAGCGTCCCCAGGTAATGGACGGGCCTGCGCCCTCTACGAACAGGAAGAAGCATACGACCCAGGAAGTCTCCACTGCGTCATGGAAAGATGTTGCCGGTCCCCACGGAACCCTTCTCATCATGGCCGCCATATCTTCCAGCTCTTTCTTGCGGACCGGATCTTTTTCTGTCTCAGCTTTTCTCAGGCAGGCTGCGGAGAGGCGATCTGCCCAGTTCTTAATTGCCTCGCAGACTTCAATGATGCCCTGATAGAAGTATCTCTTATCGACAGAGGTCGGATCGTTCGGATCAAGCTCGTCGAGAAGGACCTTAGCTTCATTGTAGTACTTCTGGAAGCCATGCTTAATTACGTCTGTCCATGCGGGGATGAAATGTGAACCGTTCGCGCAGATGTAGTTAGAGACATCCGATACGCCGCCGAACTGAGCTCTGTCCCACTCTTCCGGTGTGACATAATGTGCCCACTGGGCAGCTGCCGTCTTATCCTGCCAGTACGGAAGAATATCCTCTTCAAGTTCCTTGTAGTCTTCATCCGAAATCTCGAACGGATCATATGTACGGTCACGAAGATTCTTGAGATCGTCCTTCATCCAGTGAGCGTGAAGCTCGACTGCGAAGTTTGCACCGCGGATGCGCTTTGTCGGCCATCCGACAAGCTGCTCATAATCATAAACGTTATCTGAAAGTGTACGATAAACCTCAGCGATTGCTTTATAGCGGCGAAGAAGTGCCGGAAGGCCTTCTGTCTCGCGATAAACTTTTGTGAAAGCTCTTGCGCGTGTGATATCTACATTCGGACGATTGGAATGAAGCATACCATTCAGTTCCTGCACCCGCTTCGTGCTTCCCATCTTCGCTGCATAACCGGATCTGAGTTCATTTCCAAGCTTGGCGCCGGCACATTTTGCATCACTCATTTGTTTGTTTCCTCCTTACATGTGTTGTCATTGAGTAATAGTGTCATCTTTATTTCGAGCTCTTGCCCGGCCACTTCCAGTTGCCGGTCTCAGAGTCGATAAAATTCAATCCTTCGTTGCAGCAGAGGCCAAGGACCACACCGCCGCAGAGTGTAATGGCAAGAATCGGATATGCCTTAAAATTGTAGAAGCCGCCGACTGCTGTCCTGCCCGGTCCCATGATTGCGATAGTCATATTGGAGCACCAGAAAGAGTTCGATATAGCTCCGAAATGTGCCGGAACTACGTTGAACGGCAGTGAAGACGGGAGGGTGAAGTGAATTGCGCATTCAATCACGCATACGATTGCGACGACCACTGCGATATTGAGCCAGGCCGGAACTCCGAGGACTGCAATTCTGTCCATGATCCAGAGATAACCCATCGCCCAGAGAACACCGCAGAGATAACTGCAGATATAATTAAAAAATTCCGATCTCTTTGCACCTGCAGTGAAATAAATAGGAAGCGCTGTAAAAGTCGCATACACAATCTGCCAGCCGGGCAGCACCTTGGCTCCCGTGTACGCTCCTACGGTCAGAAGGTAAATCGCACAGTAAATACCGGACACTACTCCGATCCAGATGGACCAGTTCACAAGACCTTTTTTGTTCATCTTTCTTCTCCTTTTTGTATGAGTACTTGTTTGTCGTCTTACAGCAGTTTCAGATAATCAATAAGCGGCTGCACTTCATCTCTGTCTGTAAAATCTCCTCCGCTCCTTAATTTTCTCAGCAGCTCCAGATCACTTTCCGTGCGATCCGGGTGCCTGCCGATCATAATTTGTTGCAGCTTTAACAGGATTTTGTCATTCGCTGTGAGCCTGTCCTGATCAAGCCCTCCGGTAAAGTAAAAGAACGCGTCAGGCCGCTGTTCCCTGAAATTGTATTTCAAGATACTCTCTTTTACTTTTTCATCACCGCAGCGAAGCCCTGTGGCAAACAGGATGATACGTGTGTCGGAGCTTTTCTCCCTGAGAATCTTTCGTATTTTTTTGATTCCGCACAGTTCCTGACTGTGGATCGGAACGCCGATGAGCAGGAAATCTGATTTCAGATCATCCTTTTCGATTTCCTTCAAATCACAGATTGTAAGACCGGTGTCTTCAGCAATCCATTCCGCATAGCGTCTGGTGAAACCTGAAAATGATATAATTCCCGCTTTTCCTCTCATAATCCTGTCGCTTTACCACGCCCTTCATACTTTGTTATTTATTCTATGTTCTACATTATACATAAGATATTCCACTTTGTCAATGTATATGGCCTCGGCAATATAGTCAAATATTATATATCGAACTTGTGCCATTTGCCGAATCACGGTGCATGCCTTTATTTCGGGCTGTGGTAGATGATGGCCGCAGGGATTCCGGTATACGCCGATGCGTTAACATCTCATATCTTCTATCCCTGCGGCCGTTGCTGCAATACTGTCAGTATCAGCCAAGAGCCGGGTGATCATTCACCTGTTCTACTGTGTAGTATGTCAGAAGGACAGCATCCGGAAGACGGGTTCCGTCGCACACGAAGATCTTCTCGGTCATCCACTTGAGCGACTCATCATAAACTTCAAACTTCGGCGTAGTCACATAGTAGAAAAGCTTCGGATCAACAGCGCCGCCTGCCTTTACGGTTTCAGCATATTCCTTAGGAACAGTGCGGATGCCCTCAACATGGATATACAGTGTACGACCGTCATCAAGCTGGAAACCGTAAGAAGCATTGATTTCAGCAACACCATCGCTTCTGACAAGCTGATGATCGATACCGGCCGGCATAATATATCCGTGGAAATCCGGGCCTGTGATCTCACCTTCGGGGCAGGGAACCAGCTGTCTGCGTCCGTTGTGCTCATAATCCTGTCCGCAGAGTGTTGTTGTGCATCCTGTAAGTCTTACTTCGAACTGTTTCTTTAAACTTAAACTCATAATTTATCTCCTATTCACATCTTTATACAAGACAAGCTGTTTCACATGTTCGTCGGCCAGTTCCCGACACAGAGTTTTCACTCATAAGCGCAGGATACTCGAAGCTTGCGTTACTTAAGTGCCGCCGCAGCGTCCGCTCCTGACCTGATATTGTTCGGTATCTTACCAAGCTTATTGGCATCGCCTACGAAAATGACATTTTCAAAATTTTCTTTGACCGCGATCGGAAGTGTCATGTTCGGGCGGATTCCCATTGAAAGGATAACTGCGTCGACATCAATCTTCTTTTCTGTATCGGTCTTAAGATCCTTCACATTGATCCCATCCGGCTCAATGTTCATCAGCTGATGTTCATAATGTATTTTAACTCCGTCTGTGAATGCGTCTCCGAAGCTCAGCTTATCAGCAATCGGCAATGTCTTCTCCGGCAGCATTTCTATGACCGTGACGTCGTTATTCTTAAGAGCAAGGAAATGTGCCGTCTCGATACCTGTCATACCGCCTCCGATGATTGCAATCTTTTTGCCCCTGAAAGAAACTTTCTTCTCCAGGACATCGCGCACGCGGTAGACATTATCACCGAAAATACCGGGGATCCTGCCCGGAACAACTTCATCCGTGCCTGTAGCCACAAATACGGCGTATGGCTCAATTTCCTTCAGCTTTTCTACTGTCGCCTCACAGGACAAACGCACCTCTATGTTAAGACGTCTGATCTGTCTCTCATAGTAGTCAATGATCCAGCGAAGCTTACTCTTGTGGGGCGGTACTGTCGCAAGATCCACCAGTCCTCCCAGATAGTTCTTTCTCTCGAAGATGACCGGCTTGAAGCCTCTCTCAGCAAGTACAACGGCTGCCTCAAGGCCTGAAGGTCCTGCACCTATGACAGCGACGGTTCTTCCTGCTCCATCCTTACGAAGTTCCGGAACAGCTCTCTCGCATTTACAATACGGATTTACCGTACAGCCCGGAACAGAGTCATCATCCGGGACCTGAGTAAAGCAGTACAGGCAGGAGACACAATACCGAAGTTCCTGTTCTCTTCCTTCCTCGCACTTCCTGACCCAGTCGGGATCCGCGTAGAACTCACGGCCCATAGCAACGACGTCGCATCTTCCGTCTCTGATCAGCTGATGAATATAATCCGGATGACGGATGTTTCCTGTAGCCGCGACCGGAACACTGACATATTTCTTTACAGTCGCGGCAAAATCAGCTTTCCAGCCCTCGGGCTGATGTCCGTTGTCACTCATATAGTTGTAACCGACAAGCGCGCCGCCTGCGTTCACCGTGAACATTTTGGCACCGGCCTTCTCCAATATAGCGGCAGCCTGGCCTGCACGGTCGGGAGTGATGCCGTCTTCTGTGAAGTCACTGCCCTGAAGCTTTACGATACAGGTAAATGTATCATCACAGTATTTCTCATTGATCTGCTCGATTACTTCCCGCGCAAATCTGGTCGCGTTCTCAATCGTATCGCAGCCATACTCATCCGTTCGCTTGTTGAATGTCGGGCTGAGGAGCTGAGACGCAAAATAAGTGTGAGCCATATGGAATTCAACACCATCCGCTCCCGCTGCCTTGACAATTTCCGTCGCCTTGAGGAACTTCTTCTCAAGATCATGAATCTGTTCTGTTGAAAATTCATTGATCATCGAGACAAGTCCGCCGGGAGTGACATAGCATCCGCTGTGCCATACCTGGAACATGATCAGCGAGCCTTCCTCATGGACTGCGTCAATCACACGGCGAAGTCCCGGGATGAACTTTTCATCATAGAGATGGGGATTCTTCGTGCCGCGGAAAAATGGCGGTTCGTGCTGCGTGTCATCGAGCAATGAGATGCCCGGAACAATCAGGGCTGCTCCACCCTTTGCTATTCTTCTGTAAAACTCAACGAACTGATCACTGATCGTACCGTCTTCATTACAGATATACTCAGCCATGGCAGGCTTTATAATCCTATTTCTTAATGTGTGGGGACCGACCTTAATCGGTTCAAGAAAACTGTATCCCATGCTTTCTCCTTATCTATTATCTGGTCACAATTATCTGGTCGCTATCCTTTGATCGCCATCCTCTGCTTAGCAATAAGGACCGCCTCTGCGTTCTTGCCGCTCACCTTTAATCCATTCGATTATATACAATGACCTCTTCTGTGGATTTCTTGGAAGATCTGTGACCGCTATGAGCCGGATATCCGACAGTGGCAACAGCAACGACCATATAGTCGTCCGGTATATTCAAGACTTCCCTCACCTTTTCCGGATAGAACCATCCGAGCCAGCAGAATCCAAGTCCCTGCTCAATTGCCTCCAGCGTCATATAAGACATACCAATCGTACAATCGACTGTTCGCGCGCTCTGGCCGCATACCATGGTGCGGTCTCCCTGCGAGCAGGATACCAGTATGACCGGTGCAGTTCCGACCCATCCGACATTCTTGCAGGCAGGAACCATCTTTTTGATGAGCTCTGGGTCCGTCACTGCGATATGCTTCCATTTCTGCTCATTGCTGGCGGTCGGGGCCAGGCGGCCGGCTTCCATGATCTGGGCCAGCTTTTCCGGTTCCACCGGTCTGTCGGCATATGACCTGACACTCCATCTGGCCTCAATGGCCTCCATTACTGTCATTGTTCAATCTCCTTCCTGAGCCTTTCGGCTTCCTCTTTGCGTCCGCTCATCTCCAGAATCTCTATCTGCCTTCCGATGATTGCACGATACGCGTCTGTCCGACCGCTATCATTCTTCATCAGTTTTCCGGCATCCTCATAATTCCTGAGAGCCGTATCATAATCACTGCGAAGCAAAGCAGCTTTAGCTCCTGCCGCAAGCGCAGCGGCATAATCGATACCGTCACTCTGGCCGGCCGACTCAAGAAGTCCCATTGCGGACTTTGCGTATTCATCTGCTTCATCGGCATTGCCCATTGTCACAAGAAGGTTGGCAATGTTAATGCAGCTGACTGCTGCCGCTCTCCCGGCTCCCGGCAGAGCTCGCACTATTTCCAATGCCTTCTTCATAAGGGGCATAGCCTTCTCGTTCTCACCGCGCTCCCGATAGACAAGGCTCAGGTTGTTGTACAGGGTCGCCAGACGATAATCATTTGCAGGAAGCTCCTTTTCATAGATGTCTTTAACAATAAGGAAATACCTTTCTGCCTCATCCAGATTCCCAAGTACACGGTTGGCATTGGAAACATTCAGCATGAGTGTCGCGTATTCGAGTCCGCCTTTGAGACGTATATGCCTGATTTCCCTAAGGAGCACCTTCATATAGTGCTCGCACTCCGGCAGTCGGTTCCTCTCACGGTAGAAGCCCATAAGCTCATTGGATACCGTGATCCTGTCCGCATGATTTTGCTCGTCCGCTGAGGCTTCCTGAAAAGCCTTAAGCAGGAACTCTTCTGCTTTGTCATATTCATGGTGCCCGATCAGGGCATCAAGCTGCATGTAAAATGTTGTATCCATCATACATACCCGTTCTGCTTTCTCAGTTCTTCGAATCCCGGGAATACAGGCTTTCCGCTGTAGGAAAGCGGAGTCTCCTCGCCCCTCAGGACCCTGACAGCGCCCGCTGCCAGAGCGTCCATCTCATATTCTCCCGGATATACATGAACCGGCGCGATAAATCCGATCTGTTCTTCCAGCATTCCGACCATCTTCCGTGAATAGGCAATTCCACCGGTGATCAGGACTGCGTCAACTTTGCCTTTCAGGGCAGCTGCCATTGCAGCGATATCTTTGCCGATCTGGAAAACCGTCGTATTATAGACAATCTCTGCGTAGCTGTCGCCGGAAGCGATTTTCTTCTCAACTTCTCTCGCGTCCGAAGTGCCGAGGTGGGCCGTCCAGCCGCCCTGTTTCATGATTTTGGCAAGCATTTCATCTTTTGTGAACTGCCCTGAATAGCACATCTCAACGACATCCGCAAGCGGTGCTGCACCGCTCCTGGTCGGAGCCATACGGCCTTCTCCCCTTGTACTGTCAACAGAATCGATCATTTTTCCCTTCTCGTGGGCACTGACCGATATACCGCCTCCCAGATGAGCGATGACGAGATTCAGCTCCTCATACTTTTTGCCTGTATCTGATGCATATTTTCTTCCGACAGCTTTCTGATTAAGAGGATGTCCTCTCTCTGTTCGAATCAATTCAACAAAGCCTGTCATTCTGGCTTCCGGTATCATCTCATCGAGACTGCTTGGATCTACTACAAATGCCCTTGCGCCGGTTTCTTCAGCAAAATCTCTTGCCAGCATCGGTCCGAGGTTTCCCGGATGGCGGCTGCCCGGTCCATAGGATCCGTGTTCATACATGATCTCGTTGACTTCAAAAACACCGCCGGGCATCGGAAGAAGCCCTGTACAGATTGCTGAAAACGCGTCCACGTTCATGAGATCAATCTCTTTTTCCTCAAGCATGTCGAGAATGACTTTTTTTCTGTAAGGCAGCTGATCCACTATTTTTTCAAATTTACCGAGTTCTTCTGCAGGATGAGACAGATTTTCGGAGAAAATCTGTCTGTCATCCTCATAGAATGCGACTTTTGTCGATGTCGAACCCGGGTTCAACACGATTACTCTGTACATTCATCCTCCTCACTGCTGCATACGTGCAGCAAGTCTGGCCACTGCTATTGTGTACAATTTGGATTCTGCAGTACTTGCTCTTGATGTCAGGGCTATAGGTGTCTTGGCACCCAGGATAACTCCGGCCTTTTTGGCATGAGCGAAATACTCCATAGACTTGATGAGAAGATTTCCGGCCTCGATGTCGGGAACCATGATGATATCAGCCTTACCCGCAACTTCCCCCTTAACACCTTTGTGAGCTGCAGCTTCAGGTGATATCGCATTGTCAAGGGCAAACGGTCCTTCCACTATGCAGCCTGTAATTTCACCGCGTTTGTTCATCTCCGCAAGCTCTGCGGCGTCGACAGTGCACTGCATTTTCGGATTTACCTTCTCTACTGCGCAGCAGACAGCGACTTTCGGATTTTCATTTCCGAGCGCATGAGCGACCGTCACGGCATTTCGTATAATATCCGCCTTCTCTTCCAATGTCGGTGCAACGCTCATTGCTGAGTCTGTTACGTGAAAGAGCTTGTCATATCCAGGAACTTCCAGTACCAGATCATGAGTAATTCTTCTTCCTGTTCGAAGTCCGTTCTCACGGTTCAGTACCGCTCTCATGATAACTGCGGTATCTACGAATCCTTTCATCAGAAAATCTGCCTTGCCGTCACGCACAAGGGCTGCCGCTTTCATGCAGGCCTCCGTTTTGTCCTCTACATCGACAATTTCGAAGGCATTCCCGTCACAGTGGAGATCTTCGAGTATTTTTACAATTTCAGTCTTGTTTCCCACAAGAATCGGTGTTATTATGCCAAGCTCGCTGGCTTTGACGACCGCTCCAAGCACATATTCATCCTGCGCGCATGCGACTGCCAGTCTGCCCGGTGTACCTTTCGCTGCCTCCTTAAGGAGGTCCTGCATTGAATTAATCATATTATTCTCCCCAAACTTCCTCATCCGTCGGAATCTTCGTCTCCGGGATCGTGATCGCGATACGTGCGATGTTTACAAGATGATGCCACCAGAGGTTCTCACTGATAGAGTTGTTGCCCCAGCTGCCGCAGCCAAGTGTAGCTGTGGGGTTGAGTCCGTTGTCATAGCTGCCGCCAAGTCCGGAGGAACCGATCATATTGACGCCGATACGGGATACCGGAAGCTGTTCGCCGGCATAGTCGATGTGCTCTTTGTTAAAGGAACGGACGACCGTGCTGTGGCCTGCGCCTTCGTTCAGCAGATTCGTCTTTGCATTTGCAACTGCCTCCTCCCAGGTCTCATACTCTGTGATGCAGATGACCGGGCAAAGCTTTTCTTTAGCGAGAAACTCTTCCTTGCCGTACTTCTCAATGCGGATCATAAGAAATTTGGCATCTTCCGGAACTTCGATACCTGCCTGGGCTGCAATGAAGTGAGCGCTTGCACCTACACAGACCTTATTGATCATGCCGTTCGGGAACAGAGCCGCGCGCATTGCGTCAACTTCTTCAGGTTTGCTGATATAAGCAGCCCCCTCTGCCTTGAGCAGCTCCACCATCTTGTCATACTGTGTCTTATGTACATGTACACACTGTTCGCATGTGCAGAGAACACCGTTATCGTAGGTACGGCTCTTTGCGATCTGCTTTGCAGATAACTCGAGATCTGCGTCAAGGTCTACCAGAGTCTGAACATTTCCCGCGCCTACACCGTAGGACGGCTTGCCGGATGAATATGCTGCCTTGACCATGCCCGGACCGCCGGTCGCGATTGTTGCATCACACATTGACATGACCAGACCGGAGATCTCAACTGTCGGGTCCGGGATGATCTGAATCAGATCGACCGGTGCTCCGACTGCCTGAAGAGCCTCACGCATAAGGCGTACAGTTTCGACACCTGTCTTCTTAGCACGCGGATGCGGGCTGATAAGAAGTGCGTTTCCGCCCTTCAGCGCGCACATAGCGTTGTGGACCGGAGTCATGGTCGGGTTTGTTGTCGGAGGAATGCATCCGATAACGCCGATCGGCTTAGCAACTTCAATAATGCCGATCTCATCATGACGAGCGATGATACCACGGGACTTGACACCTTTCAGTCTGTACCAGGTAATTTTGGTCTTGCCGGCGTTCTTAGCGATCTTATCCTCATACTTGCCCATTCTTGTCTCGTCTACCGCAAGTCTGGCCAGCGGCTCAGCTGCATCAAAAACTGCCTTGCCGATTGCGCGGACAGCTTTGTCGACCTGTTCCTGAGAATAATTCTCGAATTCTGCCTGAGCGACGCGTGCTCTGTCAATATAAGACTGTACATATTCTCTTGGTTCCATGGTATTTCCTCCTTGTTTTATGATGTTGATTGAACTGTGTCATTTGTTTAACGTAATTTGTTGTATGTTCAATGTACTACATTCTATAATATATGTCAATAGCTCTTTGCGCACAAAAAAGTACCTCTCAATTTGTGGAAAACTGACGAATCGATATTCAAAGAATAAAATACTGCTTTCTGGACAATCGCATAAAAATACGCCGGTTACCTTTGCGGTACCGGCGCGCATTATACATTTTCACAATTACAGAAGCAGCTTTTTCCATATCTCCAGACGTTCATCCATAAATGGCAGAACCTCCGCCTCGGAACGTCTTTCCAGTATATCTACTTCTTTCATGTAATTGTCGGGCAGAAGCATGGGCTCTCCCAACTCTTTCGATCTCTCAATCGCTTTATTTCTGGTAAACTTGGCTACCTTATGAATGATGGCATCCAGCTGATCAAGCATTCTGTTATGTGTGATCTCGCTGAGGAAGACGTTGAACTCCATACTCGCGTGGTAACAATCGTCGTGGTTGGAGGCAGGATCTTTCATTAGATCGCTGAACCTCTGTCCAAGTACACGAAGGTGTGTCAATTCAGCATCTGTTGCCTCTTTCATCGCAATATACATGATTGACGAGGAAAGCGCTAATTTAACATTAAGCAGCTCTTCCATATTGTGTTCCGAGAGAATCAGACCGTAAATCATGGGATTGAGAAGATTCCTGTTATACTCACTTACAACAAATGTCCCCTCTGCTCTTCTGATCTCCAGCACTCCAAAAGCAACCAGTACCTTGATGGCTTCGCGAACCGCATTTCTGCCTACTCCCAGGCGCTCCGAGAACTCTGTCTCAGTTGGAATTTTGTCTCCTGGTTTAAGTTCACCGGAAACCAGGGCCTGCGTAATTCGATCTATGATTATTTCTGATATTGAGCCTTTGGGCATCTGTTCAAAAAGGATACTCTTTGCCATACTTCACCCCTCATAACATACTACAGTTTCAATGTCCTACATTGGCATTGTAGCACGTTTCAGTTTCTATCACAATACCCGTTTTGAGATGATTAATCAAGAACGCCTCGGCGTTCTTGCCGCGCCGCGCAAAGTGCGAAGCACCTTCATCATTGCGCGGCTGCGATCCGCCGTGCCTAAGCATGCGTAACAATGCTCCAGTGGAGCATTGTGCAGCTGAGGCATTTAATCTCT
>JAFWIM010000162.1 GCA_017514845.1 Lachnospiraceae bacterium | reverse complement strand
GAGCACTGAAAAAGCCCCCGTGAGGGGGCCGCTGTGAATGTGGTGCAGCTGGCGGACCGTCAGTGCGCCCTCAGGCGCAAGCAGGTACCAGCCCCTTATAGGGGCAGAACAAGCCACCAGCTTAGCTGGTGGTCTTGACTTGGGATCCGAGAACTGAATGAGCGGGTCTCGATATTCCTATGATTATTTTTTTATATGCCCAACGCACTGACCCACAGGGCAGCTTTAATTGGATTTTTATAACCCGCTGTAGCAATCCTGAATACTCACGGATTGCATCTTTTACAGGGGGTATATCCCATTGCAATCACATTGGACCTACTTCCCGTATAATCCTTACGATGCTGATTTTTGATAGTCTTAACGCTTGAACAAGATGAGTAATGGAATTTTTTCGTATTTGTATTCAGAACATATTTATTTGTACTTGGAACAACTGTAGTTTCGCTTCCGCTTCCGCTGGCACTAGCAGTTTTTAGGTGCATATTATGAAGAAATTTTACTGCCTCGCCGCGAGAGCAAGGCTTGGTGTCCCTGTACGTTCCATCCGAAAAACCGCGGGAAACACCTTTCTCATAGGACCAGATGACTGCTTTGAGGTATGCCGGGGTGATACTGTCCTTAAATGGATTTTTTGTAGATTTAGGTGAGGGAGCTCCCCTGTAGCGCCAGATGAAAGTCATAATCTGGCCGCGGGTGCAGTAGTCATTGATTCCGAACTTGCCATTGCTGTATCCCTTTGTGATTCCCTTTCGGCTTCCCCATAGGATCGCTTTATAGAACGCGTGAGATTTCGGAACATCAGAAAATGGACTTGTCACCGCAGCCTTTGGTTCCGGCTTACCCGCATAACGCCAGAGGAACATCAGGATCTGTCCTCTGGTACAGGTATCGTTAATGCCGAAGAGACCGGTGTCCGAATATCCTTTAGTGATACCTTTATTTACTGCCCAAGTAATTGCGCTGGCATATACGTGATTTTTGGGGACATCAGGGAATGGCCCGGGTACAGATGTAGCCGTGGCCGAGTTTTTCACAGTCTGGGAGCTGCGAAACCATGTGCCTGCGCCGTCGATGAATACATTTTCTTCATCCGTTTCGTTCTGAACAAGGGTCGGATCTGTAGATTCGGTCTCCGGGTCTTCGGATTCAGGCTCTTCGATTTCAGATTCCGGAACTGCAGTGCCGGTCTCTTCGACCTCATCAGCAGGTTCAAAAATCTCTGCCAGCGGGCTCTCAGCTTCGGAGACAGCCTCCGAATCTTCTGAGACATCTTCTGGCAGTACACTTTCTGCGTCTTCTTCGTTCACGTAAGATTCTGCAATGGATACTTCGCCTGCATCTGCAGTCTCATAGACCTGGGTTGCAAATGCCGGTGTCGTCTGAGTCAGGCATATCACAGCGCTTAAGATGATACATAGAATTTTCTGTTTCACTTTTTCCCCCTTTCGAGCTGTTATTAGTAACGAATGTTGTATTTATTATAGCACTGCTCTGCATTTTGAAAGCAAAAAAATAGCGGGGTGCCATCTGGATTTGAGACATCCCGCTAATTATGATAACGAAGCTTAATTTACTGTTCACGCAGCATTACAGCCTCCTGCCGTTCATGAGCCTTGCAGTTATGTCTGCCGCTGTCCCGGTGTAGCAGAATCTTTCAACGGTCTCCGCCGGTGTGATTTTTCTGAATGGGTCGGAGAAGTCCCGGACGACCAGCGCGTCAAAGATGTATCCCGGTTCCAGGCTGCCGACTTTTCCGAACACAGAGCCGCCTTCTTTTGTGGCCATGTAGAAGGCATTTGCAAATGTAATCACCTCATTATCATTCCCCTCATAGAACCATTTCAATTTTGAGAACTGGACGGCCCGCGCAGCCTGCGTGTATGTTCCGGGCAAATGTCCGCCCGCAATGTCGCTCCCCAGCGCAAGGTTCAAGCCTTGAGAGCCGAGGGCAGACACGGGGGTTATTCCGGCTATGACGTTGACGGTCGCGTCCGGGCAGTGGACCGCATAGCCGTTATGCTTTTTCAGTATTCGGATATCTTCCTCCGAGGGGAAGATGAAATGGGCAGCCACCACCGGACCGTGATCCATCAGCCCGGCCTTCTCGTAGATCTCCGTGTCGCAGGAGCAGTCCGGGAAGAGCCGTTTGGCCTCGGCGGCTTCCCATTTCGACTCAACGAGGTGGGTCTGAAGACCGACGCCGTATTTTGCCGCCAGCTTACCGAGCCCATTGAGCAGCTCCTTGCTGCATGTCGGCGCGAACCTGGGCGTTATGATCGGCTTTGCATACTGATTTCCGGACAAGTCTGCAAGATATTCTTCCGTCTCGCGCACCGATTCCTCTGGCGTCTCACACAGATAATCCGGTGAATTCATATCCATATTCACTTTGCCGATGTAGGCGCGGAAACCGCGTTTTTCCATTTGCCCGGCAAGGTATTCGACCGACTGTCTGTGGATGGTGCCGAAGACGGCGGCGTGCATGGTGCCATTTGCAATCAGATCATCAAGGAACGCGTCGTAGACAGCGCGCGCGTAATCCATGTCGGAGAATTTTGCCTCCTGCGGGAAGGTGTAGGTGTTCAGCCAGTCCGCAAGGAGAAGGTCCATGCCAAGGCCGCGCTGCGGATACTGCGGTGCGTGCACATGCAAATCAGAAAAGGCCGGAATTATGACACTCTCCCCGAAATCCGTCACCGGCAGGGCGGCGAACTCTTCGGGCAGGGCGTCATAAATGCCTTTGACAATTCCGTTTTCCACAGCTATAAAGCTGTTTTTGTGAACAGCTATTTTTTCCCGGCTCTTCGAATAGACTATGTTTCCGCGGTAGAGTTCCATACGGTTGTCTCCTTTACACATTTATATGAGGAACGCCGCCCGAAGACCGTACCAGGTCTCGGGAGCGAGAACTGGATTTTTGGTACGGGCGGCGGAAAATTACTTTTTATAAGCCCAGCTCCTGATTCTGTAGAGGAACGTGACGATCTGACCTCGCGTACACGGCACGCTGTCCTTGAAGGTGCCGTCCGAATATCCTTTTGTGATGCCCAGCGCGCTGCCCCACAGGATGGCGGTGCGGTAGGCGGGGGTCAGCTTGTCTTTGAACGGGCTGACATTGGAAGGTGGATTCGGCTTTCCGGCATATCTCCAGATGAACGTCATGATCTGACCGCGGGTGCAGGGCACATCGACTCCGTAAGTTCCGTTGGA
Organism: Lachnospiraceae bacterium; assembly: GCA_017514845.1. Classification (GTDB taxonomy): domain Bacteria; phylum Bacillota; class Clostridia; order Lachnospirales; family Lachnospiraceae; genus Chordicoccus. Next base: position 5,581 of record JAFWIM010000162.1, on the reverse strand, counting down.
AAAGCCGTTGGCGATGCCCTTCTGGTAAGCCCACAGGACCGCTCTGTAATGCGGATGCGACGGCTTTATGTCAGAGAAGGGGCTCTTTGCCTGTGCCTTCGGGGCCGGCTGGCCGGCAATTCTCCAGATGAACATCATTGCCTGGCTGCGCGTACATGCATCATCGATACCGAACAGGTTCGTGCCGGGGTAGCCCTTGGTAATGCCTTCGCCGACTGCCCAGTATATTGCCTTGTAATACGGGTGGCTTGGATTTTTAACATCATCAAAGAGCTTTCCGGTCGGCTTTGGTGTTGCGGTCGGTACCGGGGTACTCGTCGGTCTTGGTGTTGGCGTGGCGGTGGGCTCATAAGTCGGCGTTGGTGAGACGGTGACCTTAGGGGTTGGCGTCGGAGTGTTGGTCGGCTTCTTCGTCGGGGTCGGTGTCGTAGTGTTGGTCGGCTTCTTGGTCGGCGTTGGTGTGTTGGTCGGCGTTGGTGTTGCCGTCACTGCAGTGGGATCATAATCTGCAGCGGACATGGGGTATTCCGTGTGGAACGCAGTGGTGTCATATTCATTGTCCCGGTAATGATACTCAAATGTATCCTGTCCCCTGAGGAAGTAGTTATAGTATTCCGGATCCTGCTCCGCATCCCATGTCACATCGATATTATAGTAGAGGTTACCTATGCGTACGATATTCCAGGCATGGTCACTGTAACCCGGCGTATCGCTTCCCGTGATGACTCTTGCATCAAGTCCTGCCGTAAGACACATCCTGTAAAACAAGGTCGCATAACCCTGGCAGACAGATGTGCCGTTTACGAGGGCGGCATAGGCTGTGTGCTTGAGCTTATAGGAATCATCTTCCAGGTTATCCCAGTCATATGTGACATGGCTGGTGATATAGTCATAGATTGCCTTTACTTTTTCATATTCGCTCTTTGTGTCAAGGTCGAGCGAGTCCATGACCCGGTTCAGTTTTGTCGTGAGTGCGGCTTCCTGGGCTTTTGTTGTGTAATACTCGGTAGAAGTGGTAAATGTAATAATGACTGCGTCGGCTGTGTAATCATAGCCTGAAATTGAATATCCGGCCCCCGCATAATGCCATTTTGCGTAATCCCCTTCTGTAGGATTGCCGTTGTGAGGGAATATATTCTCTTCTGCCAAAGGAAATAGGTGATCAGTAAATAATGTACTAACGTCGTCATTATAGGAACACAGGTAATCAACATCAAACGTTGTTTCCCACTTTGAGGCCGCTTTATTGGATGCCTGACCGTATAATTCAGCAAATTCATCCAGCGAATGGGCAAGGGGTACATCGGCACTGCCGACCAGCGGTTCCTCGGCAGGATCCACATATGTAATGTCATCGCTGCTCAGCGGCTGGACAATCACGTACGGCTTTATCAGACCCTTACCGTGCTCATGTCTGTCAGAGCGTCCGACGACATCTTCGGGGGCTGCCATGTCTGCTTCTGAAATCAGGGTATCTTCTTCAGAGATCAGGGTATCCTCGACTGAAATCAGGGTGTCCTCTTCTGGTTCGTATGCGGCGGCATTGCCCGGAGCAGTCACGTGGACGCTCTGCCCGGAGTCTGCATTGTCCGACGCGGTCACAGGAATACTCTGTCCGGATGTCGTAGTAGCCGGTGCAGTCACGCGGACACTCGGTTCAGAGACTGCCGGGTCTGCCGAGTCCTGCGCGAGCGAGGACATCGGGTTTGACACGATCATGATGAAGGAGAGAAGGAGGGCAAGAAGCTTTGGAAGTTTTTGGTTCATGGTGGGCAATCCTTTCTGATTAGGCTGTGTGATTATTTTAAAAGTCAGCCGGAGTGTATCCCGCAATGCGTCGGTAGAGTATTGCGCAGCCTTGAGCTGATTATGGCTTCGGTATCGGCGGCAGAGGCCCGTTGCCGGAGCCGATAATCAGCTTAACCATCCACACGAAGAGGAGCAGCACGAGGATCGGAATCACGCAGGAGGTGACCAGCATGACTGCAAATGCCTCAAGCATATTATTAAAGAGCTGGCGGAATTCTTCTGTGGAGTGGCTGACGGAATTTGTGAGGTTCTCTGTCAGCTCTCTGCCGCTCTCGGTGACGGAGTTCAGCCATCCGCCGATCGTGTCGGCGATCCCCGACGGCTTCTCGGGTTCTGACTCGGTCACGGCCGGCGTGCTTTCAGCCAGCGATTCGGTCTCTGCCTCGATTTCCTCGGCGGTCTGCGTCGCGCTGTCTATCGTGGCCTCGATGGATTCATGATATGTGTTTTCAATCATGTGCGAGACCCCGAGGCTTGCGGGGATCACTAAGAAGAAGGCGAGCCCCAGCAGCGCGATCCTGAATGAGGTGCGGAACAGGGGAGGCCTCATGAGAAGGGCTCCGATCGAGAATATGATGCAGGCGATCGGTATCAGTATTGCAAATGTCACATACCCCGTTATTGTAAGCAGATACTTCTCTACGTAAATAGCGCATATGACGATGATGAATTTTGAGCTTAGGTCCGCAAGCTCTGTCGCAATCGGTGTGGCGACATCACCGGGAATCAGCGTGATGGCGGCTGATGCGGCGGCTGAAGCCGCAGTGAGCTCCATGACTTTGTCTTTTTTGTTTTCCAGAGATTCGATATTTGATTTGTGGAAATCCACACTGGAGGTAGTTTTGGCAAGCACAAAGAAGGAGAATAGAGCGAACACAAGGGGTGCGGTGATGAGAAGTATTTGGAGCTTAGTCGGATGCTTCATGGATAGGCCCTCCTTATAAGTAAGGTATATATACAATTTTAAACATTGCCGGTAGAGATGTCCACCAATATGATATGGAAAAATCCACAGAATACAACTTATCGAAATAAAAGCGGATATTAGCAAGCGGAAGGCATAAGAGTCCGGTTTGTGTTGCTTTTGCAAATATTGATCTGGATTTATCGCATTTGCCTCTCGAAAAGAATGGTGATTTTGTGGTTAGTGGAATGTGATAGTTGTCTTGACATCTGTATATGCTTTCAGTATGATAAAATTAAGCGTTGAAACAACAATTGCAAATGTAGACTCTGTCAGAATACAGCTCCAGATATCGGAACGGAGAATTCGGAACTAAATTGTGACAGCTGATGATGACTTGGATATCGTGCCAGACCTAAAGAGTCCGGCAGAAAGTGAGACTGCTATGGATACTATGGAGAGTAGAAGAGAAGCAATCTGCGCGCTTGTAAATGAGAGAAAGAACGTTACATTTGCCGAAATAAAGGAAGCCTTTCCGCAGGTGTCGGACATGACGATCCGAACAGACCTGCGCGTGTTGGACGAAAAAAAGCGGATCGTGCGCATTCACGGCGGTGCAAAGTCGGTGGAAACGCTGCTTGCAAATGATGATGTCCTCGGCACCCGCTCCGTCCGCAATGTCGATGAGAAGAAGCTGATTGCGCGGAAGGCGGTCAAACTCATTCGACCGAACATGACGATTTTTGTTGATTCGGGAAGCACAACGACACAGATGTGCTCTATCATCCCGGATATACCGTGGTTTATCATGACGAACAGTATCAGCTGCGCCGCGGAGCTCATTCACCTTACGCAGGCCAAGGTCGTGATCACAGGGGGGATGATGAATCGAAATTCTCTGAGTATAACAGGATTTGCAGCGGCTCAGACAATCGCGAGCGTGAATTTTGACATCGCTTTTATCGGGGCGACAACGTATCGGACAGATATTGGATTTGCTTGCGGATCCGGGGAGGACAATATCATAAAGCAGCAGGTCATCGGAAGAAGCGAACGAAATGTTATCTTGCTCGACTCCTCGAAGATAGGGAAAAAGAGCTCCTTTACGACCTGTATGCTTAATCAGGTCGACTGTGTTGTGACGGATGACAGGATTTCTGAGAAATTTGCGGAAGAATGTAGGCAGCATGGCGTTGAGCTGCTGTGAGGAGACGTTTTTTGCAGCGGTCGAGAGTGGACTGATAGAGGAGGCGTCTTTTGCAGCGGTCGAGAGTGGACTGATAGAGGAGATTTTTTTTGCAGCGGTCGAGAGCGAAATGATTGAGGAGACGTTTTTGCAGCGGTCGAGAGTGAAATGAATGACTTGATAAGACGCATTATAACGTCAGCTGGAGATAATTATGGCAGATGAGAAATTGAAGATTTTATACCTCATGCAGATACTGTTGGATGAGACTGACAAGGAGCATGTTCTAAGCGCCACTGATCTGGCATCCCGCATGGATCACCTCTACCATATCACGTGCAACAGAAAAACAATCTACACCGATGTGGAGAAGCTGCGCAGCTTCGGGCTGAAGATCGAGCAGATGAAGGGCAGCAACTCAGGTTACTATGTGGCGGAGCGTGAGTTCGAGCTGCCGGAGCTGAAGCTTCTTGTTGACGCGGTCCAGTCCGCGAAGTTCATCACAACAAAGAAGTCGGAAGAGCTGATTAAGAAACTGGAGAAGATGACGAGTCATGAGAATGCGCGGCAGCTGCAGCGGCAGGTTTATATTTACAACCGCGCGAAGACTGATAACGAGACGGTCTATGCCAATGTCGACTCGATTCACACTGCCATCTATATGAACCGACAGATCAGCTTCAAGTACTGTGAATGGTCGGTCAGCAAGAAGCTGGTCCGGCGCAAGAACGGAGCTGATTATGTTGTCTCGCCATGGAGCCTCACCTGGGATGATGAGAATTATTATCTTGTGGCCTATGAGGAGAGTACAGATAAAATAAAGCACTATCGTGTCGATAAGATGCAGGAGATACGGATTCTTGATGAGATGAGACTTGGCAGGGAGAAGGTCGAGGGCTTCGATTTGGCTGTATTTGCAAAAAAGACATTCGGCATGTATGGCGGGCAGGACACCGACGTCACGCTGAACTGCGACAACAGCCTGATCGGTGTCGTGATCGACAGGTTCGGCAAGGATGTCATGATCATTCCCCGGAAGGACGGGCGGTTTGCAGCCCACGTCATGGTGACTGTGAGCTCGCAGTTTTTCGGCTGGGTGACCGGGATCGGTGATAAGATGTTTATCGAGGGACCGGAGCCGGTCCGGGAGTCATATATGGAGTTCATGAAGAGTGTACTTGGGAATTATGAGTGAGGCGCGGTGGATTTTTTGCCTCTGAGAGTCGAAGGCAGCAAAACTTGCTTCTTGAGGCAAGTTTGCTGCCTTTTCGCTTGGTGGGTTACATGGGACTTGTGGCGGAGGCAGCAAAATCTTGCTTCTTGAGGCGCGGCTGCTGCCTTTGGTCTTGGTGGGTTTCATGGGACTTGTGGCGGAGGCAGCAAAATCCTGCATCTGAGGCGCGGTTGCTGCCTTTGGTCTTGGTGGGTTTCATGGGACTAGTGGCGGAGGCAGCAAAATCCTGCTTCCGAGGCAAGTTTGCTGCCTTTGTGCTTGGTGGGTTTCATGGGACTTGTGGCGGAGGCAGCAAAATCCTGCTTCCGAGGCAAGTTTGCTGCCTTTGGTCTTGGCGGGTTTCATTGGGTCTTCGGCGGAGGCAGCAAAATCCTGCTTCTGGGGCGCGGTTGCTGCCTTTGTGCTAGGTGGGTTTCATGGGACCTCCGGCGGAGGCAGCAAAATCCTG
>JAFWIM010000161.1 GCA_017514845.1 Lachnospiraceae bacterium | reverse complement strand
TGAAAATCGCTGCAAAGAGAATAGCCACCCACGGGATGGATGTGGTGCCGTCGCTGTGAAGGCCCAGCATGTTGTAGAAATATCCGAGGGAATCCGAGTAAATACTGGGAGATTCGGTCGCGTAGCCTACGACATAGCGGAGTACCCAGCCGCCGACATGAGCATAGTAGCAGGTGATGATAAAAGCACCGATGACGCCGATCCAGCCGACCCAGGAAAAGTTCCTGTGGCCGAGCTTGTGGAAGACGCCGACGATATTGGCCTGGCTTGCTCGACCTACGGAGAGCTCCGTGAGCATCATCGGAGCGCCGAGGAATATGACAATCAGGAGGTAAATCAGCAGGAAGCATCCACCGCCGCCTTCAAAAGCCCTGCCGGGGAACTTCCAGATGTTGCCGAGACCGACAGCCGAGCCGGCCGCTGCCAGTATGAAACCGAGTTTGCTGCCCCATTGGGCGCGTTCATTTTCCATAATAATTCATCCTTCTCCTTATAGTAATAACAATAATGAATGCGAAGGAGCAAACATGCAGTACCACGTTAAACTCCTAAAACCGCAATATCGGTATTATACCGCTATCGCTGGATGATTTCCAGTTAATTATTAATATATTTAGCGAGATGGATGTTCACAATTTATACTGATTTGTTATTAAAACAGGAGATCCGGCCGTACGACCGGATCTCCTCCGATATTATCCCGGTGATCACCGGCTGCTTTTATAAGACGTTGGCAATGTCCTTTGCTCTGTAAAGGAAGGTTACAATCGCGCCGCGTGTGCAGCTCTCATCGATTCCAAACGTTCCCTTCTTATCCCCGGAAGTATAACCGGTCGTGACCTTCTTTTGTGAGCCCCAGAGAATCGCCTTATAGTATGCGTGATTCGTAGGCACATCCTTGAACGGGGATGCTGACACCGGCGTCGAGGCCGGCTTGCCTTTCAGTCTCCAGAGGAACATCATGCAGGCACCGCGGGTCACGTCGCGATTAATTCCGAACGTCCCGTCCGGGTAACCCTTGGTGATCCCTGCCTGAGATCCCCACAGGATGGCATTATAGAAGACATGGTTCGCAGGCACGTCCTTGAACGGTGACTTCGATGCTGCTTTCGGAGACGGTTTTCCTGCATATCTCCAGATAAACATCATCATTTCTCCGCGTGTGCAGTGTCTGTCCGTGCCAAATGTGCCGTCGCTGTATCCCTTTGCAATACCGTTTTGTAATGCCCAATTGATTGCATTGTAGTAAGGGTGGGATGGATTCTGCACGTCGCTGCAAATCATGACCGGCGGCAGCGTACTTTGTTTCCAGACTGCATAAAGAGTGACATCCTTATCTGCAGAATAAGTGCCGCCGGACTTATACGCCGCAGAAGAAGCGGTACTGGAAGTTGCCCATCCTAAGAAGTCATAACCGGATCGGGTAGGCTTGACTGAGGTGAGCGTGAGCGCATTGCGGTAATACTTCGTCTGTGCCGCAGGTGCGCCTGATCCGCCGTTTGCGTTATATTTGACTTTATATTCAGCCTTCACGAACTTCCATATCTGAGAATTCGAGCCGTTGTGATAATATTGCTGGATGTTCGTTCCTTTCGCGGTTTCGCCTCCGGCGACATCGATTACGAGGCCGTTCAGCCGGGAAACTATTCTGTAGCCTGTTCCCTGCTTCATAATGAACCACCACTGTTTTCTGGCATCCTTTGACGCAGATATTTGAATATTAGCCTTCGCAGCGCAACTTTCATCCTTTACTTCGATGCTTTTACCGGAAGCCGCATGAGCCAGCCTGTAACAACCGTTATCTAAATAGGTGACATCGATTGAGTTGTACTTACTCGGAGCGTTGTCAGTCCATATCTGTACGTTTGTTCCGTCAGCCACATCTGCCTTGTCACCGGAAATGTCAAGCACAAGATTTGGATCGAGGGCCGAGACCAGTATATATCTCCCGTTCGCTATTGTTTTTTGCGGATTGTAAGGAATGAACAGCCAGCGCTGTGCGTTTGTGTTATTTGACGGATATTGCTGAACATTAGTGTTTTTATCAATTGTGCCGCCCTGAACATCCAGACAGTATCCGCTGCATTTAGACTGAACCTTATATCCCTTGCCATCGCTGTACTTGGAAATCGCCCACTGCTGTGCTTTAGTTCCATCATCGACATAGGCTTGAACATTTGTCCCCGAAGCTTTGTTTCCGTCTTTGAGATCGAGGCACATGTTTGCCCCTTTTTGCTTTATTTTATAGAAACCATTACTGTAAGTGATTGTCCACACGTCATAGCTATTCAGATTCATAAGCGGACCGAAAATTTTTACATTGGTACCGTTCGTGACAGACGCGCCGCCGTCGATATCCAGATAATAGTTAACATTCGAGTAGCAGACGATCTGATAATCGCCGTTAGGCAGAACGGCATCATAGCCCTTAGTCATCTCTGTGCCGGTCTGAGTGGTTATATCCTTAATGTGAATGTAGCCGGTAGGATTGGATGCCGCAATGGTCCTGGTTCCGTATTTGCCGGCTGTTCCCCAATTATACTCTTCGATTGTGACATTGCTGCCGCTGACCTTGCTTACCCATGCAACATGGCCGTATGTTCCTGTATTCCACCAGGCTACAGCTCCGACCGCAGGAGTCTTATTTACTGTCACGCCCAGGGATTTGGCGACCGTACCCCACGTATTCGCGTTGCCCCATCTGGAAGCGCCTTTATACTGGTTCGTAAATTTGACCTGGTTCCTGGAGTTCAGACACCATGCCACGAAGGATGTGCATTCGCGGTTATAGAAATTCCACTCGTCAACAATGGAGTCCAATGCTGCATTTTTGTACTTAGCGGGATAGTCATCTCCCGCACCGACAAGTTCTTCCGTTTCGGTATCCAGCGTATCGGCAGGAGTTTCAGGTCCTTCTTCTTCTGCAGTATCCGCCGGCTCTTCCGACTGACTAGAAGCATCAGGTGACGCCTCTTCCGGGAACTCGACCGGCTCTGCCATCTCTGTGGAGTCTTCGACGATGATTTCTTCCGAATCTTCCACAGCCTCTTCGACAGTGTTTCCTTCCGAATCTTCTACATCCCATGCTTCCTCAGGAACCTGATCAGCATGAGAGACAATCATCTCTTCCTGTTCCATCTCATCGGCAAGCACGCATATTCCCGGCGCCGTCATGAGCATAGTGGCGGCACATAATACAGCCAGTCCTTTTTTCCATACGCTCTTCATATCAATACCTCCTTTTCTCAGTCCGTGCTTTACTCATTCCCGAAACAAACCCGGATATTACCGCTGCACACCGGCGCATAGCTTCCGATGAAAAACGAATGTCCGTTGATCTATTCCGAATACAAAGCATCAACAATGATGAAATTATAATAGTATATTTCCAAAGTTATTACCCCACACAAAAGGGTAGTATTAAAGCGTTACAAAAGCTGCCGTATCAGACTGAACTCTATTGCACAGTGTAAGTTCCCACACATAAAATCCTCTGTGCAATGTTGTGTCAGCTGAATGCGACAGCTCGGATAAATTGTGAATATTAATATTTTGGCAGTACCAGTCTCTTTTCCACCACCTCGGCCACGAGCTGTATAGTACTTCGGAACCCGGTCTTCTGCAGTATATTTTTGACATGGTACTTGACCGTGTTGATCGACAAATGCAGTTTCTCTGCCATATCCTCATACCGGACGCCCCTGACCAATTCCCGGATCACAGCAAGCTCCCGATCCGTAAATTCGGTGCTTTTAGCCTGGCCGATCACGATGACCGGTGAACTGTCCGGCCATATCCTTTCGCCCTTCATGGTCCGCTCGCAGACTTCACGCAGAGGAATATCGCCGTACTCCTTATACCAGAAGCTGTCACATCCGCTGTCCTGTGCTTTTTTGATGAACGAATGCTCCGGCATAGATGTCATCAGAATGATCCGGACCCACGGGTAATTCTTTTTGACTCTGGCTGCCGCGCGGATACCGGACTCGTCATCGGCCGTGCACACATCCATCAAAATAAGATCGATTTTATTCGTCATACAGGCGATTTCCGCGTTTGCCGCATTTTCAATAGATGTGACCACGGAATACTCAGGGAAAGAAGTTATTTTTCTCTCAAAGGCCTCCCTTGATACCCTTGAGTCCTCTACGATCAATACATTAACCCTCATTTTTACCTCCCGGAATTGCTACGTACATGACGACGCCGACTCCATCCTCGATTTTCATAGAAAGCTCCGCGCCCTCCTGCTCCAGACGGCGTCTCAGATCGCTCAGACCGCCCCTCTCGTGGATCATACTCACGTCGGTCCGACCGTTGCCGGATATCCTGACATAAAAACAATTTTCCTTGTATTTCGTTTCGACGGTCAGATGGTCGGCATGCGCATGACGTACCGCGTTTGTGAGAGCCTCCCGGATAGCAGCGTTAAAAAGCAGAACCGTTCTTCTTTCTTTAGGCCGATCACCGATAATGTCAATATGACATTCTATCATCTCCGCAATTTTCAGCAATTCGTTTTCGGACGAAGCGGAAATTGCAGTATCTCTTCGACTGGCGTTCTCCATATCAGCTATGACATTTTCCCAGGCATGAAAGAGTTCCGCATCGTCTTCCGCCGTTTTGCCGTTTGATATCCTGCTTCCCGTCATTACCAATAATCTTCCGAAATCATCATGGATTCTCATCTTTGCGCTGAGTAATTCCTTTTCCATATTATTCTGGACGATATTCTGAAGCAGAATCCTCTGTCTTTTATGCATTTCTTCGGCCCTGCGGTTGTTCTCGACAAGTCTGGTCCTGTACTGATAGAGTTCGGAAACATCTGAAGCTTCATACTGAATTATGGGAGACGAGTCGATGAGTAACCTTTTGCGCTGAAACTGCCAGACCCGTCCATCCGGAAGTCTGCAAAGAATCTGCTCCGTATCCCCGGCCATTTCCTCATGCATGCCGGAAGGTGCTTCCATCATTTTGAGAGTCGCCAGTTCTTCCCACATGTGTTTTGCGTTCACGACCGTATGACCGGTCAGACTGTAGCAGACGTCATTGATTTGTCTGTTAGCCAGGATAGGACGGCCGCCGGCTGTCGCGAAACAGATTCCGTCAGGATATGTATTGATAGCCTCGCGGATCAACATGGCCGTATGGAGCCGCTCACTGATGCGCATCGACATTTGCATCACCTCCCTCAAAAAGGTCCACTATATAACCTTGCGAAGTATCTGATACTCTGAAAGAATATCGGTCGGAAGCAACGAAAACTGCTTCTTGATGGGGATTTCTTTCGGCTCTTATAATTTCAAAACGTGACCCAGACGGATCTATCTGGACTCGAATCTCATCGATCAGATACATTTCGTACTCCAGTATCTTCTCAAGGATATCAAAAACGAATATTGAAAAGTCCGATGAAAACTCTGCCGCTTTGTTCCGATCAAACACAGTTCGAATATTCGCGATGTTCAAAGCCTGCACCATATTCTCCAGACTGATAATCAGGTCCTCGGTCTCTATTGCGCCTGTCTCCTGTTCAATCAGCCTGAGATTACAACGCCTTTTTACATATGTCCCCAGAAGATAGAGCATGCACAGGTTTTTTTCCTGATCCGCGCCTCGTTCTCTATTGGCTATAATATCTTTCATTTTCCGGAGCTGTCCGGCAACCTCGCCGGACAATGTATCATAAATCTGATTTTTGGCGGAAAGACCTGCTTCTTCGTTTTTTGTCCTGAGTTCTTCTCTGAGGAGTAGTCCTTCCTGATCAAGCTGTTCCGCGATTCCTTTCAGTTCATCTATTGTCTTCGTCATCAGGGAAATATCTTTGTTCCAGAGAAAGTATCCGTCAGAGAGTTTGTGCAGATGCAGTTCAAGCCCGTCTTCCAGAGCAACATACTTTTTCTCTTTAAGTTCCTCCAGTAACTCTGATGAAACACACGCCGCACTATGTGAAGCAAGTCTGTTGCTGCTTCCTATGAGCTGCATACCTACGGTCGACTTCTCAAAAATACTCTGATACTCTGTATTGACCGGAACAAGACCCATATAAATGTCAAATTCCCAGGTAAGAATCTCCATGTAATAAATCTTGGCGAACAATTCGATAAGTTCAATATTGACGAAAGCGGGTATTAAATTGAGGGAAATCATAAAGTAGGGAAAAGAGAATATGACCATTAAGATGGGCTCGATACATGGAATGAAGAATCTCAAAAGACCGCTCTCCTGAATACCTTTATTCCTTTTATAAATCAGGATTACCCGAATGACCATCAGAAAAACTCCAAAAGCCGTAAGCAGAAATGTTCCGTAATACGGATGGAACATCAGATTAGGCTGAGCCTCTGAGGGATCAAGAAAAAATACGAAATGACGCTGCTCATCCGTCACAATTATAAAAATCGTGAACGCCACCGGGATAAGAAGCCAGAACCATTTCCGTTCTATATGATATTGATTGATTTCGCCTATACCGAAAGAGGCATACAGTCCCAAAAGAAGCATGGGAGTAATTGTTGCTGCCAGCCACAGACCGCTCGCGCGCACAAGCGGAATGTTCCTGCACCAGAACGTATCCTGTAGAAATCGCACCGTCAAACCAAAAAACATAATACCCGCTTCGCAGAGCATA
>JAFWIM010000160.1 GCA_017514845.1 Lachnospiraceae bacterium | reverse complement strand
GGTTCGCCGTTTCGGTGTGCGAGTCACACTGATTGAGCCGGGAGACTGCAGGAACGGCTCGCGCAAATATCGCACCAGAGCGTGTGCCTCCGAAAGAAAAGACTCACCATACGCGGCCTGGTACAGGGGCGCGGTGACCAGGGTCACCCGCGATGAGGAGGGCGGAATGCCGCCCGAGCGGGTAGCGGCTGCTGTAACGGAGGTGCTTCGAAAAAAGAATCCGCCTGCCAGACGGCTGGTGGCACGACCCGACCAGCGCTTTGCTGTTTATTTGCACAAGATTGTTGGCGGTTATTTTTTCTATAGAATCATGGAACTGTATTATGCACCCGGGAAAAGGAGGAAGAGTGAAGATGAAATATTCATATGAACAAAAATGTGAATTGCTTGATGAACGTGCCAGTCTTCAGGGTTTTTTCGACATTCTCTGTGCCGATGAGGGGGCACCGGCAGCATATTGGCTGGAGGACGGTAAGGAATGCAGCTATGGTTTCGGTCAGTTGAAGGAAATGGCCGCAAGCTGCGGCGGCAGGATCGAAAGTCTGGGTCTGGGCGGGCGCGATGAGTGGGTCGGTCTGGCTCTTGAGACCTGTCAGAACTGGCCGGTCATTTTCTGGGGACTGGTGGCGGCCGGACGTAAACCGCTGCTTCTCGATCCCGCTCTCGATGATGAAAAGCTGATGTACCTGCTCGGTCAGGCGGGTGCCGTCGCTCTCGTATGCGCACGGCCAAGAACCGGTATTTCGCTGCCGCAGGCATATCCGGAAGACCTGCTGACCGGTGACACGAAGCCGGCTGAGGGCAGCTGGGCCGATCAACTTGCCTTCTGTACATCCGGGACCACGGATACGGCTAAGATCTATGTCTTTCGCGGAAAGCAGGTCTGCCTGCAGGCGCGGACGATTATACATGCGCAGGAAGGTGAGAAAATTACCGCGGAATGCCGCGGACCGCTTCGCACACTGTGTTTCCTGCCGCTCAATCATATCTTCGGCTTTATGACTAATTTGGTCTGGACCTGGATGCTCGGTTATCCTCAGGTCTTCCTGCAGGATCGCTCCCCCGAGACGATTCTCGGCACGTGCCGCGAGCTCAAAGTGCAATTTGCCATCGTTGTCCCGCTGCTCGTCAGCAACGTCTACAGTTCTCTTAAAAAGCGGCTCGCAAAGCAATCTCCTGAGATGGCAGAGAAATTCCGGCAGGCACAGGAACTGTCACTGCATTTGCAGAAAACAGATCCGATCGGAGGCCTCGCTCAGGCCAGAAAGATGTTTGCAAATATTCACAGCGAGCTCTTTGGCCCGCAGATCGAGGAGTTCGTCATCGGCGGCAGCCACATAACGGAGGACAAGCTGCGCTTCTTTAACAGTATCGGAATTTCTACCATCGGCGGTTTCGGCATGACGGAGACGGGCGTTACCTCTGCCGAATCCCGGAACGAACTTAAAGAGAGAATAAACGGCAGCCTGGGATGGGCATTTGAGACCGCGGAATACAAAATTATTCCTGACGGAAGTGATCCCTGCCACGGAGAGCTCTGGATCCGCAGTGAGACGATGCATGTCGGACGTCTCGAGGACGGAAAAATGCTGCCGCCCGCTACGGATGCGGAGGGCTGGTATGTGTCGGGCGACGTGGTCCGCATGGACGAGAGCGGCAGGATCTGGGTAGTCGGCAGGGTGAAGGATATTATCATTGACGAGTCCGGGGAGAATATTTATCCGGACGAGCTGGAGGACGTCTTCTCAGAGCTTCCCGGAGTTTATCAGATGGCTGTGCTTGGGGTCAGGGACGCATGTGGCTGCGAGAAGGCCACGCTCTTACTCAATATAGGTGCGCTTTATGCAAATGCAGATTATCTAAAGCAGCTCTACTCTGAGGTGCAGCAGCGCAACGGCCAGCTGCCTGTATTAAAAAAGATTCGCAGGGTACTGGTGACTCCGGAGCCGCTGCCGCTGTCAACGAGTCACAAAGTCCGCCGGACAGAGCTTCGACGGCTGATCGAGGAGGGAGGTATTCGTTATATGCCGCTTAATGGACAGCCGATTGTTAGTACTCCGCCTGATGAGGAGCGTGAAAAGGAAGAACTTCGTGAGCAGGTGAGGGAGTTGTTCGCCGAAGTACTTGAGATGGATAAGGCAGACATTTCCGATACCGCACATTTTATAGATGATCTGGGGGGAGACAGCCTGCAGAGTATATCTTTGTCGATCTTTCTTGAAGAGAAATTTGATTTGCTCATCCCGAATGAAGCCTTTCTGTCGTGTTTCTGTGTCAATGACGTGGCCCGTCTTATCTATGATTTGCAGCACGGGCTGACCGAACAGGCAGAGGAAGTTCGGCCGGAGCAGGTGAAGATGATCACACGGTTTGAGGACACCCCGGAATACGCGGCCTTTATGAAACGTCTTGAGGGGATGGAGAAAACAGGTGAAAATCCGTATTTTGTCTGCCATGAATCCCCGCTCACGGACGTATCCCTTATGAACGGCCGTACGGTGCTCAATTTCGGGTCATATAACTACGCAGGTATGTCCGGGCGGCCTGAGACGGAAGAGGCTGCAATTGCCGCGATTCGCAAATACGGAACGTCGGCCAGCGGAAGCCGCCTCCTGGCAGGTGAGAAGAAGATCCACGGTGAACTCGAAGCGGCTATCGCAGAGTGGAAACACGCTGAAGCCGCGCTGGTCCTTGTCGGCGGTCACTCCACCAATGTTACGATCGTGGGCAACTTCTGCGGTCCGAAAGATCTTATTGTCTATGATGCCATCGCGCATAATTCGATTGCCGAGGGCTGCCGGCTGTCCGCAGCGGCATCGAAACCTTTCCCGCACAGCGATATGAAAGCTCTGGAGGGAATCTTAAAGACACAGAGACATCGATTCGAAAAGTGCCTGATCATCGTTGAGGGCGCTTACAGTATGGACGGTGATATCGCGCCGGTGCCAGAGCTGGTGGAACTGAAAAAACGGTACGGCTGCTTCCTCATGGTGGACGAAGCTCATTCCGCCTGCGTACTGGGCGAGACCGGCGGCGGTGTTGATGAGTATTTCAACCTCGAACCTGACGATATCGACATCAAGATGGGCACTCTGAGCAAGGGTCTTGGGACCTGCGGTGGTTATCTGGCGGGCAAGCGGAGTCTGATTGAATATCTCCGCTATTCGCTGCCCGGATTTGTCTTTTCCGTCGGTATCTCACCGCCGCTTGCGGCTGCGTCGCTTGAGGCGATTCATTTGCTGAAAACCAGGCCGGAGATACTCGAGAATCTGAGGAGAAATATCAGGGTATTTGTTGAGGAAGCCCACCAGCGCAATCTCAACACCTGTCTTGCCGGTGAGACTGCGGTCATACCGATTCTGGTCGGGGGCGACGATGAGGCATTTGCCCTCTCGGTCGAGCAGGGCAGACACGGCGTGTTTGTGCCTCCGGCGGTGTACCCCGCTGTGCCTCGCGGCAAGGCGCGCCTGCGCTACTGCGTGACGAGCGAGCACAAGCCCGAGCAGATCATCCGCGCACTGGATATACTGGTCGAGACGGCTGGAAAAATGGGGATTGAGCTGCCTGCGATGAATTAACTGACAAACGAATAATGGATATGAGCATGTGGGTGCTTACATGGTAAAGGGGCTGCCGCGTTAGTGCGGCGGCCTCTTTTGCTGAGTGGCGGCGGTCATTTTTTCCAGTTCGGCGTTTATAGACTGCCCGGGTGGTTTGAGGGCAGTAGCTATCGGTGAAATCAGTTTAAATCCACTGAAAGCAAGAATTCTGGCGAGCAGTCATCAAAGTTCAAACGGCGTTTTGCGACTGCCCGGGAGGCATGGAGGGCAGTAGCTATCAATGAAATCAATCTTTATTGACTGAAAGCAAGAATTCTGGCGGGCAGTCATCAAAGTTCAAACGGCGTTTTGCGACTGCCCGGGAGGCATGAAGGGCAGTAGCTATCAATGAAATCAATCTTAATCGACTGAAAGCAAGAATTGTGGCGGGCAGTCATCAAAGTTCAAACGGCGTTTCATGACTGCCCGAATGGAATGGAGAGCAGTGGCTATCAAAGAAATCATCTTTAAGCTACTGCTGGTTCAAACCTGAGATAAGCAAGTCTTACGATCACCAGATATTAAAATCAATAAAGGTGACTGCTTCAAAGCAGTAATTTTAGTTGAGCGCTAAGCTGATTTAATTAATAACGAGTCAGTGAGACTGCCTATGCACTTTGATTTGACTATTATGTGGCACTGCACATATGTATTATTTTACAAGATCGACTGCCGGGTTCTTGATTACAAGGTTTAAACCAGATAATTCACCGAAGCCAAGGCTGAAATAGAAAAGATTCGACCGAATTTTCACTGAAACAAAGACCCGGGCTTCGAAAAGTCCGGGTCTTATAGTAAAATAATGGTATGCGAATTCCTTTATATTTACAGCCCGATTATACGACATATTGGGGCTATTAATAACGGCTGAATGTCTCGAAAGTGATGCAACAAAAGAGACAGATAACAGTAAGAAAAATCCAAGTCTTGCTTGCGAGACCTGGCGCGGGAGCGGGAATCTGCCCCGCTGAGATAAAACTTTTGAGAGGAGTCATAAACCATGAAAAACATTTCTTACATCAGATATTCAATTGTCAAGCCTGCTATCCGCCTTATCCTGAGTCTTACCCTCGCCGCATTTCTTCTCTGCGGCTGCGGCATCATCAAACCTGTAGAAGAGCCGGGCACCACGGATGAGATGTGGGGTAATGAGGTGGATGACGCAGAGATATATGCCTTTATGTATGATGGCCGGGTCTATACCGCTGACACCATAGATGAAATCAACCCATATGATGCGACTGCGATCATGAAAGACGGCGGCTTCTATAAGCTCACAGCGGATGTCAAGTACCTGAATGGCGGCGTCGCAGGATATGTGAATTATCCGGATATAAAGAGCGTATCGAATTGCGAGGAGATCTCGCCGCTGGATCTTCATCTGCCGAGCATCACAGAAAAGAGATATGGGCTCTGCCTGATCGGCGATTACGCCGACGGAGATATCTATCTCAATGAGTACGGAAAGATAGGTGTCTGGAAGGATGGTTCCTGGATCTACCGCTACGATAAATCATATGAAGGGGAGGATGGGACTCTCATTTGCAAAAAGAGCGACGTCTCTGAAGATACAATAAAAGAGGGGATCAGCAACGGAGTCCTCAGCTGCGAAGAGTACTTTGTGGTTCCGGCGAAGGGGACTGGGGAACCCTCGGATGAGTCAATGTAATAACGATTTGGAAAGTACGGAAAAACAGCCTGGTCTATGAAAATGTGCATGGATCAGGCTGTTTTATTCTTCATTGCGCAGTACTCGTGACACAAGTCTAGATACGCGCACAAAGTGATATTCACCTTCATCGTGAGCACAATCACTCGATGAAGAATAAACGCCTCAGCTACACAATGCTCCACTGGAGCATTGTTACGCATGCTTAGGCGCGGCAAGAACGCCAAGGCGTTCTTGAATCAATGTAACAACTTCTGTTATAACGATTGACATTACAACGGACCTGCTTTATTATGAACTAGTAAAAACTTTTTAACTATGATTTCTACAGGTTCAGCAAATGACTGAAACCCACAGGAGCAGCTATGAAAGCCATTGTGATTTATGAGGCAGGCGGTCCCGAAAAACTGATT
>JAFWIM010000159.1 GCA_017514845.1 Lachnospiraceae bacterium | reverse complement strand
GAAGGGGATGTCCCAGGAAGATCTGGCGGAGCAGCTGGGAGTCAGCAGACAGTCGATCTCCAAGTGGGAGGGGGCCCAGACAGTTCCGGATCTCAAGAGGATCCTCAGTATGGCGGAGCTTTTCGGCGTCAGTACAGATACACTTTTAAGGGACGATATGGATCTGGAAGAACAACTTCCGGCCATACCGGTGACAGAGGAGACAGCAGCTGCGGCGACCGGCTATGCCGCGCAGGATATGCCGGTCCTTCGGCAGATTTCTATGGAAGAGGCAAATGAATACCTGCGAATGAAGAACAAATCCGCCGGGCGGATCGCCATAGGCGTCATGCTCTGCATCCTCTCACCGATCGTTCTGATGCAGCTTGCGGCGGCCCAGGAAGCCGGACTCATTGCTCTTACAGAGAATCAGGCAGCCGGTATCGGCGTCGTCATTCTCATGATGATGATCGGATGCGCGGTAGGCGTGTTCGTGTATTACGGGATGAAGATGAAGCCCTACGAATATGTTCAGACAGAGCCGATCGAGACGGCTTACGGTGTGAGCGGAATGGTCACGGAGCGCATAGAAAAAAACAACAGTGCTCACATCCGCGACATGATAATCGGCATTTTGCTCTGTGTAATGTCCTGCATTCCGATTTTCGGCGCAATGATCATAACGGAGGACGAATACGCTCTGGTGACGGCGGTCTGCGTGCTGCTCGTTCTGGTCGCGATCGGCGTCATGCTGATCGTCCGGACCAACATTATTATGGATGCCATGAAAGCTCTGCTTGAGGAAGGCGAATTCTCCCGCGTAAGAAAGGAGGAGAGCCGCCGCAACGAGGCCATCATGGGAGTTTACTGGTCGGCCTGGACGGTCATTTACCTGGCAGTCAGCTTTCTCACAAAGCGCTGGGATATGACATGGATCATCTGGCCGGTAGCCGGCGTGGGCTGCGGCCTTCTGGCGGCAATTTTGAGGGTGGCGAGAGCGAAGGAGTGATGAAGCATTGGTCCGGCAAGGGACCAGAGAGATTCAGAATCCCGCGCCAAGTCTCGCGAGCGAGACTTGTATGCAACACCAACCCGGCAGAGCGAGGCGAGCTCGCGGTGCGGCATAAACGCCGGGGGTTCCTGGTTACGAAGCTTATCTTATTGTTTTGCTGTAAACAGGCTTGACGAGCGAAGGAAAACTGCATATAATGCAAAATAAGAAGATATTCTTCACTGTTATGGTAAGAATATCTTCTTTTTTGTAGCACCAACCCGGCAGAGCGAGGCATGCTTGCAACGCGAAGCCAGACCTTTAGGGCACGAGTAAGCTCTTAGGGCGTCCGAACACGGAGCAGGAAGGATTTTCTCAACCTGCGCGATTGTAAGGCCTGAGATGAAATAAAGGAGGCAACCATGGACCGAGTAATTCTCCACGCCGACGCCAACTGCTTCTATGCAGCCGTCGAGATGCTGCACCGGCCGGAATACGACGGTCAGCCCCTCGCGGTGGGCGGGGATGCCGAGAAACGACACGGCATTATTCTGACAGCCAACTATATAGCAAAGCGGCGGGGGGTGAAGACCGGGTCCGCCCTCTGGGAAGCCCGGCAGGCCTGCCCCGGCCTTGTGATCGTCCCGCCGAATTATGATCAGTATCTGCGATTCTCCCGCTATATGCGGGAGATTTATTCTCATTACTCGGATAAGGTCGAGTCCTTCGGCCTGGATGAGTGCTGGCTCGACGTGACGGACAGCGTCGGGATCCGGGGAGACGGCGTCTCCATCGCGCAGGAGCTCAACCGCAAGGTAAGGATCGAACTTGGGATCACGATCAGTGTGGGAGTAAGTTGGAATAAGATATTTGCAAAATTCGGATCGGACTATAAGAAGCCGGACGCAGTGACGGACGTGAACCGGGACAACTACCGGCAGATCGTCTGGCCGAAGCCGGCGGAGGACCTTCTGTATGTGGGCCGGGCTACGAAGAGGAAGCTTGCCGGTGTCGGTATCCACACGATCGGACAAATTGCGGAGGCGGATCCGTCATATTTGCACCATATGCTTGGGAAGCAGGGACTGATGCTGTCTGTGTTCGCTCGCGGTGAGGACAGGACTCCGGTAGCACAGGAGAACACGGACGCACCGATCAAGATCATAGGCAACGGCATGACCATGCCGCGGGATCTGGTGAATGACATGGAGGTAAAGATGGCGATCTACATGCTCTCCGAGTCCGTGGCGACGAGGCTTCGCGAGAACCATTTCGCCGGAGACGTCATTGAGATATTTGTCAGGGACAATGACCTTATGGGCTTCACTCGCCAGCACAAGATCCCTTTTCCCACGAACATCTCCGATGAGATTGCAAGGCAGGCCATGCAGATCTTTCTCGAGAATTACCGCTGGCAGAAACCGATCCGCGGCGTCGGCGTGCGCGTAGCCAGCCTGCACGGGGAGCGGTACCCTTATCAGCTCGACCTCTTTCAGAGTGAGGAGAGGCGGGAAAAGCAGCTCGCGGTGGACCGTGCGGTGGACGAGATCAGGAAACGCTTCGGGACGGAATCGATTCAGCGCGGCCTTATGTTCTTCGGACCGGAGATCACTCCGAGAAAAAGACAGGAGCAGACGATCCACCCGCATTCTTATCTGGAGAGGGGCAATCAGGCCTTCGGGTAAGAGGCGTTTATGACGAAAGCGTAATCCGTGCGGATGATGGGGCAGCCGGGCATTTGTATAAGGAATCGGAAAGGGATGATTCATCGGAATTTTTTTCATTGATTCCGTAATCATCAAAATTCGGAATGAATTGCAGCCTAATTGTGGACTTTGCTGAAATATTGCATATAAAATGTTGCAAAACAGATGGTTTATTGAACATTTTTGCCTAAAAACTTGAGATTTGTGTGAGAACAGAGTATTATATAGTAAATCAAGTCCTTGGGAAAAAGGACTGAATCAGCGGAATGTGGACTGGCTGTGCAGACATATAGAGTGGTAGTAGAAGGAGGAATGACCATGATGAGTTTTGTACCTGTATTTGTGCCGCTGTGCGCGGTGCTTGCCCTGCTCTTTGCGTTATACCTTGCAGGCTCTGTGCGCAAGGAGGAGGAGGGGACCGACCGGATGAAAGAAATATCCGGCGCGATCCGTGAGGGAGCCAACGCGTTCCTCTTCTCGGAATATAAGGTTCTTGTCATATTTGCGGCAGTGCTGTTTGTCGTCATCGGAGTGGGCATCGGAAACTGGATCACTGCGGTTTGTTTCCTGATCGGCGCGATATTCTCTACCATGGCAGGATTTTTCGGCATGAGAATCGCGACGGAGGCTAACGTAAGAACTGCAAATGCAGCCCGGACCTCCGGCATGGCCAGAGCCCTGACAGTTGCCTACCACGGCGGCGCGGTCATGGGATTTTCGGTCGTAGGACTTGGACTTCTCGGTGTGAGCGTCATTTATCTGGTCACCGGCAATGCGGATGTCCTCTTCGGCTACAGCCTCGGAGCATCTTCCGTCGCGCTTTTCGCCCGTGTCGGCGGCGGTATTTATACCAAGGCTGCGGACGTCGGCGCGGACCTCATCGGCAAGGTAGAGAACAACATCCCGGAGGATGACCCGAGAAACCCGGCAGTTATTGCTGATAATGTCGGTGACAATGTCGGTGACGTTGCCGGCATGGGCGCGGACCTTTTCGAATCATACGTCGGCGCTGTTGTGTCGGCGATCACGCTGGGCATTCTTACCTATGACAGAGCAGGAGCAATCTATCCGCTCCTCCTTGCCGGAACAGGCATCATAGCGTCTATGATCGGAACATTCTTCGTAAAAGGCGATGAGAACGGAAATCCGCAGGCAGCCCTCAACCGAGGCAGCTACGTCGCATATATTATTACGATTGTATTTGCCCTCATCGGCAGCAATATGATACTCGGCTCGATGAAGCCGGCATTTGCCGTCATCTTCGGTCTTGCGGTCGGTTTCATTATCGGCCAGGCAACAGAAATGTTCACATCCGACAGATACGGTTCAGTCAAGAAGATTGCGGAACAGTCCCAGACCGGTTCCGGAACCAATATTATCTCAGGTCTCGCAGTCGGCATGAAGTCAACGGTCATTCCGATTGTATGCATTTGCATCGGCATCATGGGCGCTTACCTCATTGCCGGGCTGTACGGCATCGCGCTGGCAGCGGTCGGCATGCTGGCCACAACGGGCAGCACAATCGCGGTCGACGCTTACGGCCCGATCGCTGACAACGCCGGCGGTATCGCGGAGATGTCGGGACGTGATGAGAGCGTCAGAAACATCACGGATAAACTGGACTCTGTAGGTAATACAACGGCAGCCATCGGCAAGGGATTTGCCATCGGTTCCGCCGCGCTGACGGCGCTTGCTCTCTTCGTATCCTATGCACAGGCGGTTTCGCTGGATGCCATCAACATCATGGCTCCGAAGGTCATCGTCGGTATCTTCATCGGCGGCATGCTGACATTCCTCTTCTCGG
>JAFWIM010000158.1 GCA_017514845.1 Lachnospiraceae bacterium | reverse complement strand
TCAATGATTCCGGACCAGTCCGCATGCAGCACGACATCCTGATCGGCGACGATATCTTTCCAGGATCCGCCGTTCTCATCGAACCAGCCGCCAAACTTCCATCTTCCGTCCTCATTTTCCACAATGTCAAATGCAGGCGGCACAATAGAGCGCTCAAGTTTTGAACCCTTCGGAACCTGCATCTGCTCCGGCGAAGCTGTTATATCTCCTGTATCAAAGGAAACATTGACTATCTCAGGTTCACCGAGGACAAACGGCCATGTTGCCCTGATGACGGAAGCACCATCAGCATAGGAAACCGAAGGTCCTTCGACAGGCAGAGCACCATTCAGGGTGACGGTGAAATCCTCCGGAGTCGAGTGGCCAATACACCTGACTTCAGCAGTGAGATAGTAAACACGCCCATCGTCAAGCACCTCATCCTCAGTCTCCCATTTCGCGCTCGCTGTGAGCCAGGGCATACTCATGGAATCTACGAAATCAGCGACCAAAGACGGGGCATAAGAAGACGCGTCTCCCGCGCATGGTTCGTCGATCAAAATATCGATTCCCTCAAAGACAGGGGCGGGTACCAGCTGTTTGAGCCTGGCGATCAGGGTATCAAAATGATGAGAGTATACGACCATTTTGGCTCCGCCCGCAAGTTCCATGGCAGGCACCAGATATATTATTACGATGCCTTCAGGAGTATTTTCTTCATCCGGCTCAAAGCTCGTATCGACAAGCATCGGACCTGCGAGTTTCAGGAGAACATAGACTTCTTCCGGAGAGAGCGGGATATTTATGCCGTTTTGGACCAGGAATTCGGAAAGACCCAGCGCCGCGTCGTAATAGTCCGCCAGAGAATCCTGCCGGACCGCATTGACGAGCGACAGCACCGCCGGCTCGAGACTGCCGATATTACCCAGAATTGCGTCTGTATCTATATCTCCTATGCCGCCGCCGAAAATGATGCCGGCCAGTTTGATGAAAAGATCCTGATAGACGTACGTTATCTCTATCGAGCCATCTCCGTATGGAATTGTATCAATATTCACAGCGGAGTAAGCCTCCCGGGTCGGGATAGCGGCAGTCAGCACGTCCATGATCTTCCGGCAGGTGTCCTCACCCGGGAATCCAAGATAATCATTAGCCGATTCTGCCATGACGCTGCCGAGTTTACTCAGCTCCTCCTCAAGGTGCGCATTGGTCTCCTCAGTATTGAGAGCAAATGTGTCGCCGCATCTTACCATGTTCCACGGCGGCAGATATGTAACTATATCATCGCTGCAGAGATAATTGTGGATATAGGGACAGTCAAGTGCCGCATAGTCCTCTACATAAGCCGGAGCTTCAAATGTATACCCATATACATTATACCCTGCCTCGCCGAGCGATGCGGCGATCATGCCCGCAAGAGCTCCTCCGCGGCTTTGGCCGGTGACCCAGAAAATCACATTTGACTCACCGTCCCCCAGAGAGGCAATGTCCGGAAGAACACTCGAGTAAGCCTCGCCGAGACCGAAATGCTCATCCGTGATCTCGTCCCCGTTGACATGGAAATTCTGAGACCATCCGATGCTTTTATAGATCTGGTCGAAGGTAAAACTCTGGATCTGAACCGCGATAAGAGTCGCGTCTCCGTCGTCCCCCGTGATTGGCTTCTTTCCCCATGTATAGTTGCACCCATTAGGATCATCATCCGCACACTTCACGTACCCGGTCTCGGTGAAACCGAGTTCGTCAAGAAAAGCAGGGCCGAGACCATCCGCCCGGTCGTCAACAGCTGCTGCCGTCAGCTGCATGGAAATGAGGGCGAGCGCGTCATTTCGGACCGTCGGATCCTCAAAGAACCATTCATCCGAATAGTAATAACTGTCGGTTATAATGTTGTTCCCTTCACCGGTGGAATAATAGTTGACGGTACCGATTTTAAAGGAGGGTGTATCAGCTCTTACTCCGGTCGGAAACAGGGTGATAATCATGACAAACGCCAGCAGGACAGACAGTATTTTTGCGGTTAATCGTTTCATGGAAGTGCTCCTTTGCAGTGATCTTACAGCCCTTTTTCACGGACATTCGCAGACGGGCCGGCCTGCATTTTGTTAAGTCTGATTATATCATATACAGATTCTCAGGTTAACCTTGTCAGAAGATTTTAACGTTCAATCTGAAAAATCTGAAAACGAAAAAAGGCTGTCGCATTAGACGCTGTCACCACTATATATGGCAGACATTTGCAAATACAGAGCCTGCGCCGAGCAGGTCAGAGTCCGAGGAGGACATTGTCGCGGAGATAATACCCGCGAACAGAAGGCCGCAGATAAAGGCCGGCATAACTTCCGCCGCAAGGACAGGAAGTTATTGTGCATATGCGCTATATATTATCTGATTTCATATTGCCAATTGTGCACATTTGCTACCAATTTCTATACAGTCTCTTTACTTTTATCCATTCAAAAGCGTCCTGCTACTCGAATTATTTTTCTGAGTAAGACGGCACATTGCAGCGTCTTCCGGTATTATTATGTACCCGGAGTGAACATATATGATATACTGTTAAATGCTGATGCAGTCAGCGTAAAGAAAAGAATATGGGGGCATAACCAATGGCAAGTTTGACATTTGAAAATTTCTATTCTCACGACACTGATGTCTACAACATGGAAGGGTTCGAACCCCAGATCGTAGACAAAGCTTATCTTGACAATCTCGGAGTCACGACCAGCGCGTCCGAAGCCACTCTTCTGGGACTCCGGAGAGGTTCTGAAATCTTTATGGAGAGAATGAAGAGCAGGACTGTAATCCCCGTATCGAAGCTGGAGATTGTAGATATCGATCCCGATACCGTCGAGACGGAAATACACAACTATACCGGCCGCTGCCCCACTCTGACATTTGAAATCAATCCCGTAAAAGGGTGCAACGTCGGCTGCCAGTACTGTCTTGTAACGGATGGAGTCCATGAGCAGACGCTTACCCTTGCCGGCAACTATCATCTCTATGTGCGGAAGCTCCTTGAGGAGATGAACGGTACACCGACGCGGGAAATAACTGCCGAAGATATCAAGCGTAAAAACGAACTCCTTGTGGAGCTGGCCCACGCAATCGAAACAGAGCCCGGGCGCAAGAAAGAAATCGAGCGGCAGATCACCGAAATCAGCCGCGGTAAGAACTGGAATCATTATTATTACTACTCACCGAAGACGGAAGCTCTTCAGGAGCCGACTCTTTTGACCGGCGTTGCCCATAAGATCCTGAAAGAGTTCATCCGCCACTTTGAGATGTATCCGAATTCAAACGCGAGACTGTTCGTCGCGTCCAAAGCAGGTCTTAAGCATCTTATGTGCGAATACGAGGGCGAGACGATTCTTGATCTCTTCATAAAGCTGAAAGACAAGATGCAGTTCAACACGAGTGTATCGATCATGCCGACCGAGTTCCGGAATATACTGGAGCCCTACGCAGCTCCCATCGAGGAGCGACTTCTGGCCGTCAAAGCCTGCCAGGAGAATGGAATCCAGGCCAATTCCGCCCTTGTACAGCCGATTTTTACTCCGTATCTCACGGATGAACATATAAAAGAATTCTTTGACAAGCTGCACGATGCCGGCATCATCAACTATAAGCCCGAGTTCCTTACAGCCTGCATGGAGAATCTCAGCATGCTCGGCCAGTGGCTCGGATATTTCGACAAGGATCTCGAGAGACAGCTGTACAATGACTATATCATGCCGTCCAATGCCGATCACAAAAAGCAGCGGGGCAGAACCGCTCCCGACAGAGCCCTCAGCATCGACAACATCAAAAAAATGATGGATTATACTAAGACTCTCGGCATGTCTACAAGTATCTGCTATTGGGTGCGCAAGCAGCTTAAGATCGACGGTGACATGATCCCGATCATCAATGAGAACGGATTCCAGTGCCTCGGCTACCAGTCAAAGCTTTTCCGCTCCGGCGAGTAATACGATACAGAAAATCTGATGGAGCCTCACGAAGATGCAGGAGAATAATCTTAAACGAAAGGTCATAAGCGGTCTTTTCTGGCGCTATATGGAGCGGACCCTTGCCCAGGGCATCCAGCTCCTCGTGACCATTGTACTCGCCCGCATTCTCATGCCGGAAGAATATGGGACAGTCGCCCTCGTGTCCGTGCTCATCAACATAGCTCTCGTATTCGTGCAGAGCGGCTTCGGGAGCGCGCTGATCCAGAAAGCGGACGCGGACACTACAGATTTCTCCACTGCTTTCTATTTCAGCTTCGGACTCAGTCTGCTCATCTATCTCATTCTGTATGTCGCGGCACCTTATGTCAGCACTTTCTACAGGAACAGCGCTTTCACTCCGCTCATCCGGGGACTTTCTGTCTCCATCATAATAGCGAGCATGGGGACCGTGCAGCAGGCCTATGTGTCGAGAACAATGCAGTTCAGAAAATTCTTTTTCTCAACGCTGACCGGCACGATCGTCTCAGCCTTCACCGGCATCGGTGCTGCCCTCATGGGGCTCGGTGCCTGGGCGCTGATTATTCAGCAGCTGACAAATCAGTGTATTGACACCCTGATTCTTTGGTTCACGTCCGGCTGGAGACCGGCAAGGGAGTTTTCCTTAAAATCCCTGAGGCACATTTTCGGATACGGATGGAAACTGCTCCTGTCCGGTCTGATCGATACCGTATACTCCAATCTCTACACGCTGATCATCGGCAAGAAGTTTTCTGGCGCCGATGTCGGCTGCTATGAGAAGGGGAGGCAGTTCCCTGCCCTGATCATTGTGAACATCAACGCGACAATACAATCCGTTCTCTTTCCTGCGCTCTCAAGCCGTCAGTCCGATATAGCGAAGACCAGATCATTGATGCGCAGGGCAATTAAGACCAGTACCTTCATCATTTTTCCCTGCATGGCAGGTCTCAGTATAATAGCCAGACCTCTCATTGCGCTCGTGCTGACAGAAAAATGGCTGCCGGCCGTTTCATACCTCCGCTTTTTCTGCCTCATCTACGCCATCTGGCCCGTGCATACAGCCAATCTGCAGGCCATCAACGCGCTGGGCAGAAGCGATATCTTTCTGAAACTTGAAATCATCAAGAAGGCTCTGGGAATCACCGTTCTTGCCATCACAATGCCGATGGGGCTTCGGGCAATGATGATCGGAAGCTGCGCTGTAAGCTATATCGGGATGATCCTGAATGCGTACCCGAATACGCGGCTTCTAAACTATTCTCTGATTGAACTGGCCAAAGATCTTATGCCCGCCGCGCTGCTCAGCGCGCTCATGGCCGCAGTCATCCTGTGCGCCGGCAGCTTTATCGGTAACGATATTCTAAAGCTCATCGCGCAGACAGTTCTCGGCGCATGTGTGTACGCGGGGGCGGCCTCCCTCGTCAGGGCGGAGAGCTTTGTTTATATTATGGATACCATTCGTGACATAAGAAAAAAGAGGGGATAAGCTTCGTTGGGAAATGAAAAAATATATGTGACAAAGACCTTCATGCCTCCTATGGAGGAATATATGGAAGAAATCAGGGATCTCTGGGAAACCTCGTGGATCACCAACATGGGCGCAAAACACGCCGAGCTTGAGAAGAACCTGAAAGATTTTTTAGGTGTCCCTTCCGTCTCTCTAATGTCGAACGGGCATATGGCCCTTGAGCTCTGCCTTGCAGCCATGCATCTTGAGGGTGAGGTCATAACAACGCCGTTTACATTTGCATCCACGACCCACGCAATCGCCCGAAATAACCTGACCCCGGTCTTCTGTGACATCCGTCCCGATGACTTCACGATGGACGCTTCAAAAATCGAGGATCTCATCACAGACCGCACCTGTGCGATCCTGCCGGTCCACGTCTACGGAAATGTGTGTGACGTGGACGCGATCGACAAGATTGCGAAGCTCTACGGCCTCAAAGTCATTTACGATGCGGCCCACGCATTCGGCGTCAAAGTCGGAGACCGCGGTATCGGGTCATATGGGGATGCTTCCATTTTCAGTTTTCACGCGACAAAAGTCTTTCACACAGTCGAGGGAGGCGCTGTGTGCTACAGTTCCCCGGAGCTCGGTCAAAAGCTCTATGAACTCAAAAATTTCGGTATCATGGACGAGACAACGGTCACCGGCATCGGAGCCAACGCAAAGATGAGTGAATTTCACGCTGCGATGGGGCTTGTCAATCTGCGCTATCATGATGCCAATGTCAAACGCAGACAAGCCATATGCAGCACCTACACCGAGCATCTCCGCGGGATTCCGGGGCTCCGCATACCGGAAGACGAAAAGGTGCCGCTTACGCAGAGGAACTATGCCTACTATCCCGTCGTCATTGAGAAAACGCTCTTCGGCACAGACCGCGATGAGGTCGCGAAAAGGCTTGCCGCCGAGAATATTTTCGTGAGAAAGTACTTTTATCCGCTGACGAGCGACTATCAGTGCTACCGGGACCTTCTGCCGCACAGCGATACCCCTGTTGCGGACCACATCGCGGCTTCTGTGATCACACTTCCGCTCTCCCCCTCAATGGAAATCGAGGATGCAGTGCGCATCTGCGATCTGATAAAAACCTTCCGGAGGTAAACATTGAATTTAGGAATCATGCAGCCGTATTTTTTCCCTTATATAGGCTACTGGCAGCTCATGGCCCTGACAGATATCTACGTCATCTACGATGACGTGAGTTTCATTAAGGGTGGGTGGATCAACCGCAACAGGATCCTGGGACCTGACGGACCCATATATATTAATGTGCCCTGCAAGAATGCCGGAAGCAGCCGGAAGATATGCGAAGTCGGCGTAGATATATCCCCGAGATATCTCAGAAAAATGACCAATAAACTGACTTTCTCATACAGGCGCGCGCCTTACTTCGAGGATGTCTACCCGTTCATCTTCGAGCTCATGAGTTTCCAATCCGACTCGCTGGCGGATTATCTCGCCAACGCAATAAGGAAGACCGCCACCAGGCTCGGTATCGGAACTGCATTTATGCAATCATCTAAGACACCGTTGGCACCGGGGCTGCGCGGTCAGACGCGGGTCATCGAGATTGGCAGACAGCTTCGCGCCACCGACTACTATAACGCGATCGGCGGTGTAAAACTCTACTCGCCGGGCGACTTTGAAAAAGCCGGCATCACGCTGAAGTTCGTGAAGACCGGGGATATACGCTATGCGCAGACCTTCGGCAGCTCCAAGGCGGCTGAGCAGTTCTGCCCTGGCATCTTCTGCAGTTCCAAGGCAGCTGATCAGTTCTGCCCTGATCTCTCCATCATCGATGTGCTGATGAACACCGGGTGGAACGGAACACGGGAGCTGCTTGCGCATATGACCGTATATGACGCAAGAGAACTGACAGATCGGTTCTAATGCGACAGCTCCATCTCACACTAAGGTAAACGCGAACGTCCACCGGAAGTTCTGCGCCCTCGCAAAGCATATATCTCCCTGCAGGCACAGGGAATGAAAGGACATCATCATGAACGGAACATACTGGGATTTATTCGACAGTCTTCACAAGGATCTTTCGGTCTATTTTTTCAACTGGTACTTTGACCGCCCCATGGTCATCTCGAAAGAGCGGGATACGGAACTTCACCGTGTGCAGCAGCTGCTGGCAAAATGCCTCCACTTTTACGCGGACCACTATGAGGAATATCTGGATCTTATACCTTACGACGAAAAGATCCTGCATATTCTGGATATGGTGAAAGATAAAAAATACGTGCTCGGAACCTTTCGTCCGGACTATATCATCGGAGCGGATGGGCGGATCCAGGTCTGTGAGATTACCTCCCGCTTTTTCGGCAACGGTTACTTTCTCTCCTTTTTTGCGGACAAAAAAGGCCGGGAGCTCGCCAAAGCCTCCGGCTATGAAGTGCGGGATGACCGCATGGAATCGATGCTTGCCTATTATGCCCGCATGGCGGACGGATTCTCCCGGATCTCGGTGGTAAAAAGCTCGGACAAATCGGACTCCATAAGACTCTATGTTCCCTTCTACAGGGCTCTCGGAAAAGAGGTCAGAGTATTCGAGTGCGATGAAATTTCCGAGAATACAGACTGGATCAAAGACTCACTCATCCTGAGCGCACTCAACCAGAAGGACATCCTAGCCATGCCGGATGACATTCTCGAGGTAATGTCAAAAACTCCCCGCTATAACGATTTCCGCACTGTTTTCCTCGCCCATGACAAGAGGCTCTTCTCACTGTTTTTCATGGATTCATTTACGGACCGTTTCCTTGACAAAGACGATACGGCTTTCCTTCGCGATCATATGATCCCGACCTATATTTACGGTCAGAACGATGCCGTTTGGGAAGATGCCAGACTGAATAAGAATTCCTATATCATCAAGCACCACTGCCTCGGCAAGAGTGAGCGTGTGTACGCGGGCTGCATGACAGATGAGAACGAGTGGCAGACTCAGTGGAACAGCGGCGCTGTCAGGGAGATGATTCTCCAGCCGTTCATCACACAGAGATGCACACCCAACGTCTGGCAGGGACAGTCGTTCATGGAATACATAGCAGGCACGATCCTGAGCGTCGACGAAGAATACTTCGGGACCGGGCTCTTCCGCTCTTCCTCCCTCCCGGTCCTCAACAAGGGGGACGACCGGAAGGTCGGTATCGTGCTGGCGGACGAGCCTCAGGATTATCCGGGGGAGTGCCTGATCCTTTGATTACGAATAAACAGCCTCCGCCTCGGAATTTCCATTCCGCCGGCGCGAGCTGCGCGACGCACTCTGTGCGTCTCCCTTTGCGCAGCTCTGCGATCCGCCGGAGGATCGGATTCTGATTACGGTCTCATCTCTTCAGGGATCTTGCAAATGCCGCTTTCATCTACAGCGCATAATCCGCAATGCACCGCTGAAGTCCATCAATGGTAGTACAGAAATCAATACCGTGACTCTTTATTTTAGAGCAATCCATCCAAAGATGTCGATCCGAGTCTCTGTCATGAATTTCGACAGGCAGGTTAAGCTCATTTTTTAGCCACTCAGCCACTTCCATCATTGTCAACTCATTTTCGCTGCCGTAGTTGTAAGCCCCGCCGGGGAGCATGGTGGCTTTTCGGATATTCTCCGCTACTTCCCGAACATATGTGACCGCGCGGTGCTCTGCGGAAGAAAAATATACGTCATGATCTCTGAGCATCTTCATAAGAAAGTTGCTCCTGTTAGGGACTCCGTATTTCGGCATGTCATACATCCATGTCGCCCGAAGGTGGACTGTTTCCGGGTTGATCGCGAGAGTTCGCTGCTCCATCTCCATCTTGTGCTGCGCGTACAGATTGGCGGGCACGGCATCCGTCTCGACATACGGTCCACCGCCCTTGCACCCGCTATAGACCTGGTCCGTGCTGAACATGACGCATTTTACTCCGGTTCTTGCCAACCAGACGGGAATCTCAACATTTGCACGGTAAGATCCGCCTGGATCATTGGCACAATCGGAAATGTCAGACATCGCAGCCGTGTGAATGATCACATCGGGCTGCGCAGCATCGACAATTCTTCGGATATCTTCCTCGCATACATTTCTAAGTGACGGGGCAGGGATGGCCTCCCCGGCAAGTTCATCCATGATTCGTGCCCCGACAAAGCCGCGGGGTCCAGTCACAAGTGCTC
>JAFWIM010000157.1 GCA_017514845.1 Lachnospiraceae bacterium | reverse complement strand
TATTTCCCAGAACATTGACTTTATCGACAAGTATGATCCGGAATATCTGCTCGTTCTCTCCGGTGACCACATCTACAAAATGAACTATGACAAGATGCTGGACTATCACAAAGAGAAGGGCGCTGACGTAACAATCGCTGTCCGCGAAGTTCCGTGGAAAGAAGCTCCCCGCTTCGGTATCATGAACACAGACGCTGATCTCAACATCATCGAGTTCCAGGAAAAGCCGAAGGAGCCTAAGAGCAATCTCGCATCCATGGGTATCTACATCTTCACGTGGAAGAAGCTTCGCGCTATCCTCGTTGCGGATATGGTCAATCCGGATTCCAGCCATGACTTCGGCAATGACGTCATTCCGACATACCTGAACGCAGGCGACAAGCTTGTAGCATGGAAGTTCAAGGGATATTGGAAGGATGTAGGAACCATCGATTCTCTGTGGGAAGCTAACATGGATCTTCTTGACAAGAAGAATGAGCTCGATCTCGGTGACAGCTCCTGGAAGATTTACACAGACGACGCTCCGGCTCTTCCGCAGTATATCGGTCCGGACGCTTCTGTTGAGAATGCCTATATCACTCAGGGCGTTGTCGTAGACGGCGAAGTTAAGAATTCTGTTCTGTTCACAAACGCTGCTGTGGCAGCCGGTGCCAAGGTCATTGATTCTGTCCTTATGCCGGGCGCTGTTGTCAAAGAAGGTGCCTGCGTAGTCCGTGCACTTGTTGCTGACGGTATCGAAATCGGCGCTGGCGCTGTCGTAGGAAATGCTGACAGCGAAGAGATCACACTTGTAGCACAGAATGTGTAAAGGGGGTAGAATAAAATGGCAGTAAAAGCATTAGGCATTGTCACTTCCGGCAATCGCATTAAAGTTGAAGGCATGCAGGCATTCCGCCCTGTATCTGCATTTACATTCGTCGGTCGTTACAGAATGATCGACTTCCCGCTCTCCAATCTCAGCAATTCCAATATTGAGAGAATTCAGGTACTTGCAGGCGCAAATCCCCGCTCTCTCGCTGAGCATGTCGGCACAGGCCGTCACTATGGTATCAACAGCAAGCGCGGCAAGATCCAGCTGCTGTTCTCACCCGAGAGTGAAGTAAACGAAATCTACAACACGGATATCGCTTCTTTCCTGTACAATGAAGATGTCATCGAAAGAGCACCTGGCGACTATGTTGTCCTTGTTCCGTCCTATATGGTATTTGCTCAGAACTATGAGGATCTCCTTGATGCTCACGTCGCTTCCGGCGCTGACATCACTCTTCTGTACCACAAGGTAGATAACGCTGATGTCGCTTACATGAACTGCGAGTATCTGAAGCTCGACGACGAGAAGACCGTCCTCAGCATTCAGACGAACATCGGCGGAAAAGCCAACAAGAACATCTTCATGAACAGCTACATCCTGAAGAAAGATCTGTTCCTTGAGCTCATCAAAGAAGCTAAAAAGACATCTTCGATGTACAACTTCTTTAACATCGTAAATGACAAGGCAGCTTCAGAAGCTCTGAATATCAAAGCTATTCAGCACGAAGGATACTTCGAAGCAATCACAGACTTCAAGTCCTACTTCAGAGCAAACCTTGAGCTCACAGACTATGCGACAGCATCAAGCCTGTTCACAGAGAAATGGCCGA
This sequence comes from Lachnospiraceae bacterium, assembly GCA_017514845.1. Lineage (GTDB taxonomy): Bacteria > Bacillota > Clostridia > Lachnospirales > Lachnospiraceae > Chordicoccus. The sequence continues at coordinate 38,676 of JAFWIM010000157.1, read as the reverse complement.
TCTACACAAGAACCAATGATGCCTGCCCGACACAGTATCTCCCGGGCGCTTCCGTAAAGAAATCTCTCATCTCCAACGGCTCTCTTATTGCCGGTACAGTTGAGAACTGCATCATCGGCCGCGGCGTTGTAATCGAGGAAGGCGCAGTAGTCAAGAACAGCGTCATCTGCTCCGAAGTCACAATCGCCAAGGATACAGTTATCGAGAACCAGGTCGTTGACAAATACGCAAGCATCCTTCATGCGAAGGAAATCATAGCTGATCCGGAGAATCCGGGATACATCAAGAGACTTGACACTCTTTAATCTCATTTGGTAATAATAAGCAAAGGCTGCTGCCGTCACAGGCAGCAGTCTTTTTTATCTTAGTGGGGGTCTTCCCCCACTGAGATAAACGCTCCGCGATGATGCGCAGGCAGGTGATTTTATGGGCAAGTCTGAGATTATACCAGAGACCGTATAAAAATGATAAAAATAGCACTTGCCGAAAGTGCGTTTATCTGTTACTATAGATAAGTACGAATTGTATAAAAATTCCTCGATAGCTCAATGGTAGAGCACTCGGCTGTTAACCGAGTTGTTGTAGGTTCGAGCCCTACTCGGGGAGCTCGATGAAGTTCATCTTCATCCCCTGGATCTTTAGCTCAGTTGGTTAGAGCAGTCGGCTCATAACCGATCGGTCCGGGGTTCAAGTCCCTGAAGATCCATTCGCTGCCTGGCCGGGCTAACCGCCCGGAGGTAGGCAGGGAAGCTTCAGAAAATATCTGGCTCTGTGGTACAGTTGGTTAGTACGCCGCCCTGTCACGGCGGAGGTCGAGGGTTCGAGTCCCTTCAGAGTCGTAGGGCTGGGCAAAAGCCCGGCTCTTTTCATTAGTAGCTGCGCCGGCATGGCGAAATTGGCAGACGCAAGGGACTTAAAATCCCTCGGAGTAACATCCGTGCCGGTTCGAGTCCGGCTGCCGGCAGAAAGAAAACCCCGACAATGCTGAGTTTATCAGCATAATCGGGGTTTTGTTTTCCTCTTTTTTCATCGGGTATGAGCCCAAGCCATATAGCTACTTCAGTCGATACAGGAAGGTCACTATCTGGCCTCGCGTACAGTTCTCATCGATTCCAAAGGTTCCTTTTTTCTCTCCCGAAGTATACCCCGTCGTAATCCTCTTCTGAGCACCCCAGAGGATTGCATTGTAAAAGACATGTCTCTTTGGTACATCCCTGAACGTGCTGACAGATACTGCCTTCGGAGCCGGCTTGCCCTTAAGTCTCCAAAGGAACATCATGAACTCGCCCCGACTCACGTTGCGGTCGACGCCGAATGTCCCATCAGAATATCCCTTTGTAATACCCTTCTGAGAAGCCCAGAGAATCGCATTGTAAAACACTTGAGTCTTTGCAACATCTTTGAACGGACTCTTTGAGACTGCTTTCGGGGCCGGTTTTCCCGCATATCTCCACAGGAACATCAGGGCTTGTCCTCTCGTACAAGGCGTATTGAGGCCAAAACTTCCGTCAGGGAAGCCCTTCGTGATTCCTCTCCATGACGCCCAGTAAACAGCTGTATAGTAAGGATGAGCCGAATCTCTCACATCCCAATACTTGCGCGTATCTCCCACTTTACCGCCCGGCATCTCGGTCGAAGAAAGCGACAGGAAAAACTCTTCGGTGGAAGATTGGTCCTTCTCAGCTGCTATAAGGACATCTCCCTGTGTAATTCCAATATTTGCATGAAGCGATCTTCCGTCAAAGGCATTGATAAATGTATAAGTTCTGTTCGGGTTCTGCTGTATCAGCCACATCTGCTCCGGCTCATCTGAAGGCAGACGAAGTACAATCTCCGAAGAGGCCGCATCAGTTGAAAGGGCAAGCATACAATCTGTTGATATGATCCGATACATATTTTCGGATACAGGCTCGAATCTGAAATCATTCAGTTCTCCCCTTCCGCTTCCATCCCACATAACAACCCGTGATCCCGCAGTTCCGTTTTTTATATGCGCGCTGAAACCGCAATTTCGTGATGCGTATATGCGATAATTCCTGTCAATTCTCACATCGCCGTCATAAGAAATCACGGAATTCTTTTGTCTCTTACTTGCTTCATTAATGACCTTTTCCGGAAGAATATAATATACGTTGATTGCTTTGACCCATTTATCAAGTGATGCGATCCGGTCAGCACCTACCACCGTTGTACTTATCGGTATACTGTGAAATCTGCAGGTTCGTTCGACTGCTTCCGTAATTTTCCATTCATGTAAAAAGATAAACAGTTTACCGTGTATACGTTTCCTGAGTCCTTCCGCCTCATCGATATATCCTTCCTTCGGATCAGGGACAAAATATGTATAGTCCGAATCCGGATCTTTTTGGGCGAACACATTTAAGTACCTCATTACATTTGACACATAAACCACTCTGCCCTGCAGGTTGTATTTCTTAACCAATGAATAAATGCCGCATAGCATTTGTTCCGTCATCCGTCCATCGCTCTTAATATCCAGGTTCGGTCTGAGTCCGCTCTTTGCGCAAATCATTAATGCACTGTCTAACGTCGGCGCCTTTTCCCCTTTCCACATCTGCCCTCTTTGAACGCCAAAATCGTACATCTGAAGTTCCTTATAGGTCAGATTTTTGATATTTATAGTTTTTTGAATCAGATTTCCGTCTGCCGTTCTGCCATAATTGTTAATAATCTCTTCATGCAAAAGCACCGGAATTCCGTCTTTAGTAAAGCGGACATCAAACTCCACTTCACTGAATCCGACAGCTGCGGCCATACGAATCGAAGAGAGTGTATTCTCCGGAATATTCTTGCAAAACCCCATATGAGCAATAGCCCTGATATTTGAAGAAATATGTGCCGGATTTTTGACTTTTGAGTAAATTACATTTCCTTTCACTTCAATCGTGCATCTGTCCGACAGCCCCAGTTTCTGCAGTAAACTCCCGGCCTGCTTCCGCGCCTCGGTCAAACTCCCGCAGTCACTCAGTGAAAACTGCCTGCTTCCTCCGTCAAGCCATATAATATTCAACACATACCCTGAAGCACCGGATAATTCTTCGTTGCCCGTGTCATTTATATCGTCAATATAACTGTCTTCAATCGGATCAGCAAAAATCTCATCAGATTGTTCGGTGGAATCTTCCTCTGATATTTCAGCGCTTTCTGCATCTTCAGTGATGAAACTCTCTTCCGTCAGAGAATCGATGTCCGGAGTTGTATCTAGCGTGCTGTCCGGTATCTTTTCAGGATCTGCGTTTGCCACACCAGTGTCGTGCGCAGCCAGACCGCCTGATTCCGCTTCCTCATCAAAATTCTCCACTTCCGCCGCTTCCGCAAATGACTCCGTCATGAGCGTTTCTTCAAAGAACGAGCCACTTTGCTCCTCAGCATAAAGCTTTCCGGCACTGCATATGAATATACTGCATATGATAAAAAGTTTCAGTGCTAATTTAATATAACTTCTCAAAACTTGACTTCTCCCTTCGATGGTTTTTAACCAACTCTTCCGGTGCTTAAGTGTGCCCACACGTACCCGGTATTATTTATCTGTATCCAAATTTTCCCCATCTCCGCGCCTTATTTCTTTGACGATACCCAACACATTTGACAGCTGTGAGGAGTCAAGTTTTTTTAATTCATTGATGATTTCCGTAATTTCTTTTTCTGAATCTTCTACCTCGGTAATATAAGAATTATTGATGTCCACAATCCCCTCCCATAAGTGGATAAAACAGACGAACTGTTTTTCGTTGCCAAGTAAATATCGTTTACATATTAGTTAATCTAGTATACTTTGTCAACAACATCGTCTTCTTCTCTATTACCAAATCATTGCTAACTAAACTAATTTATGGTAATTTAAACGTATATTCGAAATCCATTTTGAACAGCACCTGACCCAATTTTCTTTCATCATAAATGCTGTACCGCTGACCTTTTTCATTCTTGTACCATATGGTTTCGTAAATAAAAAAAGAATCTCAAGACCGACACAGGTTCGGCTTGAGATTAGGAATACATGTTTTATGGAGAAAGGGATCACATGGAGCCGGGAGACAGAGTTAAAATCATCAGAAAAGAAGCTAATCTTACACAGGAAAGTTTTGGAAAGAGACTCGGAGTCAGCAAAGTAGCTGTCTCAAAAGTTGAAAATAAAGTGAACTCTCTGAGTGACCAGATGTTGCGGTCAATCTGCAGAGAGTTCAGAGTAAACGAAAAGTGGCTGATGTCCGGCTCAGGAAATATGCACATCCCTCAGCACGGAGATCTGATTATGAGATTAAGCGCCGAATATGGACTTGATCCTCTGAAAACAGCTATAATTCAAGAATATGTGAAATTACCCCCGCAGTCAAGGCAGATATTTAAATCTTACTTAAAAAGCATCAGCGACAGGATAAAAGACACTCCGTATAGCTTTGAGGATGACACATTACAGAAGTAATCTTCACCTACATTCAAGGAACCGGAACGGGTCATCATCCGGCATTGCAAGGAACTGCATCATCAGAAACGCTGCTCTGAGCGAGAGCTTTTCTTCGGCAAGGATCCTCCTGACCTCCGCCTTATCGGCGAGAATGACCTCTATCCACTCAGTCGATTCAAGCTCACACCCCACGTTGGCTTTCACACGGCCGAATACTGCATTGCCCGGCTCATCAGTGAATCCCGGTGCAAGAAAGAACGGTCTGCGGCAGAAAGCTTCGCCCCCGGTATATTCCGTGAACTCAAACCCGGTCTCCTCGCGCATCTCGCGCTTTGCTGCCTCACCCGGTGTCTCACCCGGGTCTATGAGTCCCGCAGGGAGCTGATAGATCATCTCGTCGACCGGGAATCTGTATTCACGCTCGACGACCAACCGAGGATGTTCCTCCATGGTGATTGCGTAGATGCAGATACCTTCCGGCGTCAGATCATGGGTCTTTATCTTGAGTTTATCCTCTGAATTACGGGTGCAGAAATAATAATCCCTCGGATTCCCCTCGCGATCCTCGAAACCAAGATGATACATGTTGAGAAATCTGTTGTCTGTCTGACGCTCAACATATTTAATATGACTGTTCCTGCTCATCTTACTCATTTTCTCCTTTTTCTTTCGGTATCAGTTTGTCGAATATCTTTCTGAAATATATTGACATGATATACGCGAGTCCGCCGGGTCCCAGAAGGAACCACATAGGCAGTATCACTAAGAAATGGTCCGGTCTCAGATAAAAATAGATATGAGGACCGATATTCAGGATGACGAACATACCTGTCTCCAGCGGGTTCAGGACTGCCAGTTTCCAGGCATTACTGAATGTGTTTTTAACAGTGTTGTCGAACATGGCAAGAAGCGGGCATACATATGAGTAGACCGCAGTAAATAAAAGCGCCGCCGCGCACACAATCCCGGGCAATATCCTTCCTGCCGAAGCACCCCTGACAACTAAATAATCGATGATCAGCACCGTATATACTCCAATACCGATCAGAGTCACCGGGACGGACTGCCTGAAGTTTTCCCTGAAAGCCTTAAAAAAGCTCCGGGCAATTGCCCCTTCCTCATTTTTCACCATCTTAAGGGTGACAGTGTACATGGCAATCGTCGACGCTCCCATCGTGAAGACCGGAATACTACATATGATCCATAGGACTGACAGAATACCACAGTCGAACACCTTGGCCAGAAAGCGGTTCAATTTATTGTCGGCATCAAACAACTTGTTCACCTGATGTCCCTCCTAAAAATTTTATAAAAAAAACGGAAATGCCAAATGCACTTCCGCTTTTTTCGGACGGAGAAGGAGGGATTTGAACCCTCGCGCCGCTATTAACGACCTGCACCCTTTCCAGGGGTGTCCCTTCGGCCAGCTTGGGTACTTCTCCACGTTGCTCGAATCTATGACGCTAAGCGTCTCAGTATTCAATTGCTGTGCATCCGCAACAGCAAAATTGATTATAGCAAAGCACACAATATTTTGCAACAGTTTTTTTACATTTGTCAGAGCTTATTTAATCACAGGGTTTGTTTGCGCCGGATTTTTTTGCGTCACAGCCTGACTGAACCGCTTCAGCGCGCCGGAACAGGTCAGTCAGGCTGATCTGCGGTAATCGCTCTTGGTCACGATAATGAACTCATCGCAGAACGGAAGGTTTCTTGAGACCGTCTCCTGAAACAGAGAGTGATTTTTCTGAATCTCAATGAACTGCTTCGGATAATTTTTTCTTGACAGCGGCTACAGGCGCTCGCCCTGCCCGCCGGCGAGGATCAGACATTTCATAGGTACCTCCTTCACGCGAGTACTCACATATACTTACTCACAGCGCGTTTATACATCTACGATATTTTAACATTGTGACTGAAAATGGCAATATAAATACCCCCAATCCGCTGCCGGTGAACGGTTTAATGCGAGCATTACGCGCTCTGCCGGGTTTGTGCCACAAAAAAAGCAATGATACCGACAAAGTATCATTGCTCATAGTCTCTTATCTCTCTGCTCATTATGTATCGCATTATTCTTTCATTCTCTGCGCACACTCTTCGCACAGCCCGATGAACTCAATTTCATGTTTCTCGGCAAAGAATCCGTTCGTCTCCAGTCGACTGTCAAGTTCCTGCATATAGGGCAGCACCGCGTCCGTAATCTTTCCGCAGCATCTGCAGTGCAGGTGATAATGCGGCTCCGTCTTATAGTCATATCGCACATCTTCGCCAAGCAGCTGAACCCGACTGATATTTCCCTCATCCGCTGCATCCGAAAGGACTCTGAACACAGTCGCGCGCGACACTTTCTGTCCACTCTGTGACAGATGTTCGGCGACCATGGAGGCTGTCGGGTGATTATCCATCTTATACAGCGCATCCCGAATAGCCCTTTTCTGATGGGTAGTCCGCTTCTCCGTTTTTGACATAAGATGATCTCCTCATACAGTGCAGTTCATCAGTGAACGGGTGCCGGCAGATCACGCAGCATCTGCGAGAAATGTACAGCACAGAGCACTCAAAAACAGTATTTGAGATTACATCTCAATTTTAGCGTAATGGGCGTTTATTGCCAAGACTAACCGTTTCATGTCATTATATTAAATGCAAGGCACTCCCCGTTATCTATCTGATAATCATAGAAATCCCCGCCGTCGATCCGCGACATGACGGCCATGATCGTACCTCCGTGAACAACGAAAGCGGCATCCAGTCCGTCAGCGATATCCATAGCTTCATAGAAGCCCTTCATGACCCGGTCGGTCATCTCATCCATAGATTCGCCTCCGGGAAAAGGCATGGTGCCGCCGCTGTCGATCCAGTTCTGATACTCCGGATTCCCATCAAGTTCTGAATAATTTCTGCCTTCGAACGAGCCGAAGTCGCACTCACGGAAATCCCGGATGATATGCATCTCCATCTCCGGATAAATGATACCGGCGGTCTCGATACATCTCCTCATCGGGCTGACGAACAAAATCCCGGGATGCCCGTATTCTCCGCGCAAGGCCCGCTCCCGAAGTTCCGCTGCGCTCTCCGGCAGGATTGATTCGTCTGTCCTTCCAATATAACGCTTCTCTTTATTTCCCGGCGTACGTCCGTGCCGGATAAAAATGAGTTCCATTTCGTTCTCCGGATATCCCGGCGCTTCAGATCACGATAAATGAAGCTGCCGCTGCGACTATTGCAAATACAAGTTCCAGTTCAAGAATAAGACATCCGCACAGATCGCCGCTGAGACCGCCAAATTCCCGCTCCATCTTTCTGCAGAAGAGGATCGCCCACAGCGCACCGGCTGCCGTTGCAGTGAAACCTGCATACGGTGAAGCCAGTATCATGACTGCCGCGCACAGTACGTTACAAACAAGAAGGGCGATTCTCAGCCGGGGCTTGTCAGAAGCATCCGTGAATATGTAGGCCAGGCCTTCCCGCTTGTTACTGGGCATGTAGACCATGGCAGTCCCGGTCAGCGATCTCGCGTATGCAAATCCGGCCGCCACAAGCGGCGCGTATTCCGGCCTTACTTCAGAGACAGCCGCCAGCATGAGCAGATAGTAGACGATTGTCATGATCACGGAGAAAGCCCCTATGTGGCTGTCTTCAAGGATCATCAGCTTCTTCTCCCTGGATCCCCAGGAATTCAGTGCGTCCATCGTATCCATGTAGCCGTCCACATGGATGCCTCCCGTGAGCAGTATGGGCAGCGCGATGAGGAGACATGTGCGGGCGGTCGTTCCCGCGCCAACATAAACCATCATGCAATAGACAAAATACCAGAAAAGACCGACGACAGCCCCCACCAGCGGCAGGAAGCAGAGAACGAACCGCATATTCTCTTTTTTCCAGTCCACCTGCGGCATCGGTATCTTGCTGTACATTGCAAATGCGATCACAAGCGATCTTACGACTCTCATCCAGCTTCTCTCCTGTTATCTTCTCATGAACACACGTATACCGTCCACGGCCTCGTCATCAGATACGAAGCCCATATCATCAAAAGTGAGCGCGCTGTTATACTCAGCTGCCATCACATCGAGAAGAGGAAAGAGAAGGACCGCTCCTGTACCCTCGCCCAATGCCATATCAGCGTTCAGAACAGCTTTAAGGCCGAGCTCCGACAGGACTGCCGATGTTCCCGCTTCCCGCCCGATATGGGACGCGATCAGATAGTCTCTGACATTCTTATTCATGTAAACGGCAGCAAGGGCTGCCGCCGCGGAAATAAGACCGTCCAGAACGACCGGGATATGGTGGGAGGCACAGCCCGTGTAAAAGCCTGCCATTGCCGCTATATCAAGACCGCCGACCGCGCAGAGTACACGCCATGCAGTCTCCGCCGAGACCTCCCCATCGCCTGCAGTCAATCCAAACCCCAGAAGTCCTCGTCGAACAACTTCGATTTTTCTTGCGAGGCCGATATCATCAAGTCCGGCGCCCCTTCCTACGATTTCCCGGGGCTCAATGTTTAAAAGGGCAGCAATCACTGCTGCCGATGTCGTCGTATTGCCGATCCCCATCTCCCCGGCCGCCGCGATCCCGATGCCCTTTTCGCTGATTCTGTCAGACATGAGAAGACCTGCCCGGAAAGCTTTCCGGGCTTCTGCGTCCGACATTGCAGTTCCCTCCAGAAAATTGCGGGTCCCGTCCATCACGTGAAGATCCACCATCTCCCGCGGCCTCGCAGGCAGATAGCGGGAATCAATTCCGACATCCACGCATATCACATCGCATCCGGCTGCTCTGCCCATGGTGTTGATATTTCCGCGTCCGTTCGCGATATGGACAGCAACTCCCGCGGTGAGATCCGGGGAAGACTGAGCGATCCGCTCCGCAACTATCCCGTTGTCAGCCGCGAAGACAACTGCGACCCGGCGGGATATGTCTATGTTCTCCGTGCCCTGGGCACCCGCGATCCGCACGATCAGCTCCTCGAGATCTCCGAGAGAGTTTTTCGGTTTTGACACAGAGTCCCATCGCTTTTTCGCCCGGGCCATCGCTTCCGCGTCTGCCGGAAGGATCTTTATATCATCAATCATCAATCTTTACCAGCTCGATCAGGAGCTCTGCGCACTTTTTCATTTCCTGCACGCTTGCAAATTCATATCGGCCATGAAAATTATATCCGCCCGTGCACAGATTCGGGCATGGGATACCTCTAAAGCTCAGGGCCGCGCCGTCTGTTCCCCCTCTAATAGGCAGCGTGACACAGTTCACACCGAGCTTCGCAAACTTTTCCTTAACACGGTCGATCATATCCATATGATCTTTCATCACTTCCGCCATGTTATAGTAGGTGTCCCTTATATCAAGCGTGATCGTCCCCTCACCGTACTTCTCGTTGAGATACGTCGCGATTCTTCCGAACAGACCCTTTCTCATCTCGAACATCCCGCGGTCATGATCCCTTATGATATACTTCATCCTCGCCTCATCCACGCCGCCTTCCATGGTCGAGAGCATGAAGAAGCCTTCGTACATGGTCGTGTGCTCAGGTCTCTCAATTGCCGGGAGAAAACCGTTAAATTCCATGGCCACATAGATGGCATTGATCATCTTGTCCTTCGCGTCTCCCGGATGAACGCTCCTGCCCTTTATCTTAACTTCCGCAGAGGCGGCGTTAAAGCACTCATACTCCAATACCCCGAGCTTTCCGCCGTCCACAGTGTACGCTTCCCGAACGCCGAACCGGTCAGTATCAAAATGCAGTGTTCCGTGGCCGATTTCCTCATCCGACGTAAAAGCGACGGAGATGCTTCTGTGACGGATCTCGGGATGCTCGCTGTAATACTGGATCATATTCATGATCTCAGCGACGCCGGCTTTGTCATCTGCGCCGAGGAGTGTGGTGCCGTCAGTGGCGATCAGGGTCTCTCCGTGATGCTCGGCCAGCTCGGGAAAGTGATTCTCACGAAGGAGGGGATCGCCGCCCTGATAGTTCTCAATGATCCTGGGCTTTACATTGGCACCCGACGCAGCAGGTGAAGTGTCCATATGAGCCACGAAACCGAGAGGTTCTCCTTCCCCGCTGAGCTTGGCATACACATTGCAGTAATCCCTGTCATATACGACATCCTCGGCCCCGAGCTCTACGAGTTCCGATACAAGAAGTCCTGCCAGATCATGCTGCTTCATGGTGCTGGGACTTGTCCCGCTATCCTCGTTGCTCTGGGTGTCGATTGCCACATAGTTAAGGAATCTGTCGATCAAGTGCTCTGTCATTATGCGTATGCCTCCGTAAACATAAAAATTTTCTCTGATTCAGACGTGACCCGGTCTGAGCGGGCGGTCAATATGCCTTCTTTTCATATCCCCATGGACAGGCCTAATCAGGCAAGAAAAAGGACGTCCTCGAAAGGACGCCCTTCAGCGGAGAGGATGGGATTCGAACCCATGCGCCCGTTAGGACAAACGGTTTTCAAGACCGCCTCGTTATGACCGCTTCGATACCTCTCCATATATGCTGTCTCAGACAGCTAAATTATTATAACAAAGCCTGCGAAAAAAAGCAACCACAAATTCAGATTTTCAGATCTTCCGGAGTTGTGATTTTTATATTGCTGTAAGCCCCTTCGACGAGACGGACCTTTGTGAGCCCTGCCGACTCGACCACCATCGCGTCGTCCGTGATCTTGCTCATGTCCGTGTCGCGGATGAGCTCATACGCAGCTCTTATGATCGCGTAGGAAAAGACCTGCGGCGTCTGAATGGTCCACACACGCCTGCGGTCCGGTGTGCTCGTGACAAAGCCGTTTTCGTCGGCGATCTTGATCGTATCCTTGACCGGCATACCTGCCGCGACTGCCTGATACGTCACGACCTCCGATGCGCATCGCCTTATTATATCCTCCGTCACGTACGGTCTCGCACCGTCGTGAATGAATACATAGTCTGCCTCCGGGCAGGCAAGCAATCCGGAATAAACGGAATCATAACGCTCCGCCCCACCGTTTACGATCTTCTTTACTTTTCGGAAATTTTCCTTGAGAACAATCTCCGTCTTCACAAAATCTGCCCAGTCAGGTGAGACCACCAGCACGATTTCCTGGATTTCAGGACTCGCCTCAAATATTCTTACCGTTCTTGTAAGCACCATCTCGTTGTCAAGCGGAAGAAACTGCTTGGGAGTTGCGGAATTCATGCGCGAGCCGGATCCGGCCGCCACAATAATCGCTGCATTCATAAGAGACCTCCATACATCATTCCGGCACCGTAAAAGGAGCCGCGTATTGCGCAGGACTGACACCTGCCATGTAATTATTTCTCCCCAAGCTTAAGTCCCGGCACAGCGTTCAGATCCCATCCGCTTCTCGTTCCCGCCTCGTACTCGTGGAACGCGGCCGCTCCGATCATGACCGCATTGTCCGTACAGTAGATCGGCGACGGAATGAAAAGCCGAAGCCCGTTCGCATCGCACATCTGCCTCAGCCCTTCCCTGAGACCGCTGTTCGAAGCGACACCGCCTGCCACCGCGACATTTTTGATACCGTAATCCTTTGCTGCCTTGAGCGTGTGTTCACATATGACGTCCACGACCGATTTCTGGAAGCTGGCCGCCAGATCCGCGCGGTTCACCTCCTCATGCTTCATCTCAGCCTGGTTCAGATAATTGAGCACCGCGCTCTTAAGCCCGCTGAAACTGAAGTCGTACTCCGAACCGTTCACTTTGGCCTTGGTGAACCGGACCGCGTTCGGATTTCCCTCCTTCGAGATCTTATCAATTTTCGGTCCGCCCGGATACCCGAGCCCGATTGCTCTGGCCACTTTGTCAAATGCCTCTCCCGCGGCATCATCGACCGTTCTGCCCAGGATCCTGAACTTTGCCCAGTCCTCGACGATGACCAGGTGCGTGTGTCCCCCGGATACGATGAGTCCGAGGTACGGGGGAACAAGGTCCGGGTGCTCAATATAATTCGCGGAAATATGACCTTCTATATGATGCACGCCGATGAGCGGTTTTTTCGCCGCCCAGGCGATCGCCTTGGCCTCGGCTACGCCGACGAGCAGCGCTCCGACAAGTCCCGGCCCGTATGTCACCGCGATCGCGTCCGTGTCCTTAAGCTGCATGCCCGCGTCGTCCAAAGCCTTCTGTATAACATAATTGATTTTTTCAATATGCGCCCGGGACGCAAGTTCCGGCACTACGCCGCCGTAGACTGTGTGCATATCGATCTGCGAGTAGATGACATTTGAAAGCACCGTATAGCCGTCCCTCACGACAGCGGCGGCGGTCTCATCGCAGGAGCTCTCGATCGCCAGTATATCTATATGTCCGTCCATCTGTCTGTCTCATTCCTCCTCAAAATTCAGCGTGATCTCCTGCCCGTCCCTCGCAGCGACGGCCTCGGGGAATATTTCTCTCACCGTATTCATGTAAAGATCCGGCTTGACAAGCGACGGTGAAAAGTGGGTGAGCCACATGCGGACGGGTCCTGCCTTCTTCGCTGTCTCCGCCGCTTCCTGCATAGTCATATGCCTGTGTTCTCTGGCTTTTTTCTCCATGCCCGGCTCGCCGTACATGCCTTCGCAGATGAAAAGATCCGCGCCTTTGGCATGCTCCACGATCGATTCGGTCGGTCTCGTGTCCGTCGTATAGACGACTTTCAGACCCTTTCGCTCTGCCCCCAGGACCATATCCGGTGTGAAGACTCTCCCGTCACTCTCGATTGTCTGTCCTTTCTGAAGAGGATTCCAGAACTTTAGCGGGATCTGATTCTCCCAGGCGCGGACCGCATCGAACTTGCCGGTTCTCCGGATGCTCACCTCATAGCCGTAGCACGCTATATTGTGGTTCACCCTGAAGGCTGTGATGTCCATCCCGTCAATGTGGAACGTCTGCTCGCTTCCCTCTATCTCCATGATCTCCAGATCGAACGGGAGCTCCGGCGCAAGTGTGCGCACGGCAGCCATCATCCGCGGCGTACCCTTCGGTCCGATGACCCGGACCGGCTCCGTCCTGTCGGAATTTCCCATCGTCAGAAGGAATCCGGGAAGGCCTGCTATGTGGTCCGCGTGGAAATGCGTGAGAAGGATCGTGTTGATCGGTTTGAACGACCATCCCTTCTCTCTCAGGGCGATCTGTGTTCCTTCACCGCAGTCGATGAGCACGCCCGCTCCGTTATATCGCATGAGACAGGATGTGACCCACCTCTTAGGCAGAGGCATCATTCCTCCTGTTCCGAGTAAACTGACATCCAGCATCAAAATCTCCGTTTCACGGCATTGTAAGTTCCTGCCTGACTGTCATGGTGACAGCATTTTCGACAGGCGCCGTATAATAGTTTTTTCTAATTCCGTCTCTTAAAAATCCAAGCTTTTCATACAAATGAATCGCGGCCTCATTCGATTCCCGAACCTCCAGGTGAATGTCCGTCACGCCGTATTTTTTCGCTCTCTCAAGGATCTCTCTCATGAGCCGGGTACCGATTCCCCGGTTCCTGACTTTCCCGCTCACCGTGATATTGAGAACGTCCGCCTCGTACGGCACCATCAGAAGTCCGACATAGCCGTAGATCTCCGGCCAGAAAAAATTCTCCTCATCCACGGCTTCCGGATCGTAATCCTCCGGAAATTCATCCGACGCGACCAGAAAGAGCGCATCCTCCCTGAGAAGATACGTGAGCAGCCCGTTCTCATCCCAGGGGGTCAGAGAGTAAGCACGCTCAAGCTCGGCGACCGGAGAAATGTCGTCAAATCTCATTTCCCTGATGATCATTGTGAATCCTTCCCTGCCATCCGGCGCTCGCGCTCCTGTTCTGCCTGAGATTTGCGCAGATAGATCGGAGCGTGCTCCTCCGCCTTCACATATCGGCCCTCAGCGTAGAGTACGAGTGCGAGGGCGCCGACCGAAGATGCTTTCTGTCTCCCAACGTGGGCGGGTGCAAATATATACGGGACCGACAATCTCTCACTCTCCTCCGCGATGACGGGCACTCCGTCACCCAGAAAAATCACTCCGTCCCTCGTCAGTTCTGGATCCATCGCGCAAAGCTCGTCGATGAGATCCGCGGCCGCTATCGGGCGCTGATCCCTGACCGTGACCAGTTTATGGTCTTCAAACCTGTAGATTCCGTTATAGACCTGCTTTCTCCTCGCGTCCATACACGGCACGATCAGCCCCCTGGCGTCGAACAGATTATACGCGAGACCCGCCAGCGTGGGCACCTCGATAATCGGAATGCCGAGAGCAAGCCCGAGACCCTTGGCCGTAGCGGAACCGATGCGCAGACCGGTAAAAGAGCCCGGACCCGCAGCAACCGCCACAGCATCCACTTCGCCGAGGTCAAGATCAATCATGTTCGAAATCTCATCGAGCATGGGCAGAAGGGTCTGACTGTGCGTCTTTTTATAGTTGACCGTGTATTCTGCCAGCAGTTCATTATCAGAAAGAACAGCTGCCGAGGCGACAAGCCCCGAGCTGTCCAGTGCAATCAGTTTCATTGTGTCTCCTTCTCAGTGACGATTTTCCGAATACCCGAGGTATACGCCGGGTCCATGGGCATTGCCCTCACTTACTCAAAAATGATCCGTCTCACATCCGGACCTCTGCTCAAATCTTTTTCTATCCTGACATGGATCGTGTTTTCCGGCATGAGCTCCTCAATAAACTCCGCCCACTCCACAATGGTCACTCCTCCGCCGAAGAAGCAGTCGTCATACCCGATTTCCTCCATCTCATCGATGTCGGATATGCGGTAAACATCAAAATGATAGAACGGGAGCCTCCCTCCCTGATAACTCTGCACAATCGTGAAGGTGGGGCTGGTCACCGGTTCTGTGATTCCGAGACCGGCAGCAACACCCTTTGTGAACACAGTCTTCCCGACGCCCAGATCACCGCTGAGCGCATAGACCGTATCCGGCTGTGCTGTCTCGCCTGTTCTTACGCCGATGGCGTACGTCTCTTCCTCGCTGAAAGTCTCAAAAACCTGCATGTGTTCCTCCTGTGTGTCCAAGACCGCCGCTGTGCCTTTTTAGACCGCTTCGTCCGCTTAGGTATGCTTTCAGATACTTCCCGGTGCGCAGACGGCATCTAAGTATACCACGAGTTTTCTTTTTTGCAAACACATGTGTCATTTGTCTTCATCATAATCCCATCCCGCCTCACAGCATCTCAAGGTCAAAGACGTTTGCGCAACCGCCTCTTGAAAGAGCAGGATTCTTCTCGTATAATAGCATGCGGTCGATACTTTATCGGCAATTGCGAAACTGTGTGCCGTGGGCGGACTGCATAAGCAATTCATCTTCGCACCGGGCCTTGCAATTACATATCGATACAACAAAAAAGGAGATAATACTAATGGCATATCCGATCGTAACCATCACTATGGATGACGGCAGCGTAATGAAGGCGGAGCTTTACCCGGAGACCGCGCCGAATACAGTAAATAACTTCATCAGTCTCATCAATGCAGGTTTCTACAACGGGCTCACCTTTCACCGCGTCATCAACGGATTCATGATCCAGGGCGGATGCCCCGACGGCACCGGCATGGGCGGCCCGGGCTACACGATCCCCGGCGAATTTGCGATGAACGGTTTCCAGAACACATTAAAGCACACGGCAGGCGTCCTCTCCATGGCGCGCGCACAGCACCCGGACTCCGCAGGCAGCCAGTTCTTCATCATGCACAAGGACGCTCCGTACCTTGACGGTCAATACGCAGCGTTCGGCAAGATCACCAAAGGAATGGATGTCGTCAACAAGATCGCCGCTGTCCGCACCAACTTTGCCGACAAGCCGCTTAAGCCGCAGGTCATCTTCTCTATGACCGTCGACACACAGGGCGTCAATTATCCGGAACCGAAGAAAGCTTAAACAGAATAGTAGAAGCGGGGGCCTCCCCCCACTGAGGAAAAATCACGGAGCTGTCACTTGTGGCAGCTCCTTGTATATTCCGACTCATTTTCCTCGAGAAATTCGGCCTTTCCGTCCGTGCTCTCGATCACCAGCTTTTTCACCCTCTGAACATCCTGCCTTGGAACGAACTGATGCATGACAACATCCTGACCGTACTCGATCTCACACTGCGGGAGTTCCTCCCTGGCAAAAACATACTGCAGTCTGCCTGCCTGGGGGTAGGTCACCCTAAGCACCAGCTCCGACCCGCGTATCACCTCTATGATCTCCGCATTCTCCAGAGCTGCTTTTACTGCCGCAGTGTATGCGCGGACGAGTCCTCCGGTACCGAGCAGAGTCCCGCCGAAGTATCTCGTCACCACGCAGGCCGTGTAATGCAGACCTGCGCCGCCAAGGACCTCGAGCATCGGTTTTCCCGCTGTCCCTCCGGGCTCGCCGTCGTCATTCGATCGCACGATTTCCTCGGGCGTCCCCGGTGTGCCGACAACGCAGGCAAAGCAGTTGTGCCTCGCGTCATAATACTTTTTTCTGGCAGCAGCAAGATATGACTCCGCCTCCTCAAGCGTTTCCGCATGGTAGACCGCGCCGATGAATCTGGATTTTTTCTCTACATATTCTCCCTGTCCGGCCGCTTTGACTGTCTTATAGCTGTCCATAATTCCTCACCCTTTTAATCTCTCAGGTCGTCTTCTGTCACGACAGGTCCGTTCTCTGCGCTGTGGAAAAAGTCGTAGACACTCCGGGCCGCTTTCGCGTTCATAGAAGGCGCGTGCAGAAGCTCCTCATAGGAGGCATCGCGAATTCTCTCCGCTGTCTTGAACGCGCGCAGCAGTGCCTTTCTTCTTGTCGGCCCGATCCCTTCGATCTCGTCCAGGACAGACCGGACCTGGCCCTTGCTGCGCAGCTGTCTGTGGTATTCGATGGCGAACCGATGGACTTCATCCTGGATCCTCGTGAGCAGCTTGAATCCCTCCGAATCCCTCGCGATCGGTATCTCCCGGTCATTGAAATACAGTCCCCGCGTCCTGTGATAGTCATCTTTCACCATGCCCGCGACCGGTATGTCATACCCGACCTTCTCCAGGACACGAAGCGCGATGTGGACCTGCCCTTTTCCGCCGTCCATCAGTATGACATCCGGCAGATTGGTGAATCCCTCCGAGCCCTCTTTCGCTCTCATAAAGCGCCTGGTGAGGACCTCGTCCATGCTGGCGTAATCATCGGGTCCGACGACCCATTTGATCCTGAACTTCCTGTAATCATTCTTCCGTGGCTTTCCCTTCACATACACGACCATGGAGCCGACAGAATCAAATCCGCTGATATTGGAAATGTCATAGGATTCGATTCGATCTGCCTTCTCAAGTCCGAGAAGGGCAGCGATCTCTTTTACCGCACCTATTGTCCTGAGCTCCTCGCGCTTCAGCCTCTCCCTGTCCCTGGAAAGCACCATCTCCGCGTTCTCATGGGCAAGGGCGACAAGCTTTTCTTTCATGCCCTTCTGAGGGATCCGGATCCTGACTTTGGATCCCCGCTTATTGGAGAGCCACTCGGAGAGCAGTTCACGGTCAGGAATATCATACTCGAGCATGAGCTCCCTGGGAACGAACGGGGTGCCTGAATAGTACTGTGATATAAAACTTGCGATCACGAAGGCCGGGTCATCAGTGTCATCGGCTGTCAGGAAGAAATGCTCCCTGCCGATGAGTTTGCCCTCACGCACGAAAAAGACCTGCACGACAGCGTTCCGGGTGCCGGTGAGGTCTGGACTGATATTGGCCTCGTCCGTCAGCACAAGTCCTGCCTGTTCCGGTGTGTCCATCGCGATCGCGATGATATCCCTGTCATCCCCGTCGGAGCCGGTTATCTTCTGCCGCTCACCGATCTGTCTTATGCTCTCGATAAGGTCCCGCGTTTCTGCCGCATCCTCATATCGCATTTCCATGGAGGCAGCCATCATTTTCTCAGTGAGTCGGTCAATCTCCTCCTGATAGTGTCCCTTGAGAAAGTCCAGCATGCGCTTTATATTTTCACCGTAAGCTTCCCTTGTGATATATCCCTGGCATGGTGCCGGGCACTGACCGATGTGATAATAGAGACAAGGCCTGTCCTTGCCTATATCCTGGGGCAGCTTTTTCGAACATGTCCGTATGTGATAGAGCTTCCTGAGCAGCTCAATCGTGTCCCTGACCGCCGTCGAGTTCGTGTACGGCCCGAAGTACCTTGATGTGTCCTTTTTCATGTTTCTGGCGATCATTATGCGGGGGAAAGCTTCACCCGTCGTCACCTTTATGTACGGATAACTCTTGTCATCCTTCAACATCGTATTATACTTCGGTCTGTGTTCCTTGATCAGATTGGATTCGAGGACCAGAGCCTCAAGCTCGCTCGATGTGACGATATATTCAAAGCGCTCGATGTTCTGCACCATACGCATGATCTTCGGGCTCTTTTTATATCCTGTCTGAAAATACTGGCGCACACGGTTCTTGAGGCTCACGGCCTTTCCAACGTAGATGATATCGTCGTGAATATCATGCATGATATACACGCCGGGGCTCCCGGGCAGTTTTTTCAGTTCTTCTTCTATATTGAAATCGTTATTTTCGCTCATGTCTCAGCCGTTCAGCATCCTCTGCCTTCTCTTCGTTTTATTCTTCCACCCACAGCCCCGCCCGTGGGGCTGCGGGTGGAACAGTATCAGCATCCCGATTATAACACGCGGACCGCACAGTCCGCAATTCACGCATTGCTATACCACTCCGCAAGACACCGGGGCTGTCATGAGCGACAGCCCCGGAAGATTTATACAATATTTCGCCATCTCACTTCTTTTTCAAATTATAGAGGAACTTGATGATCTGGCCTCGTGTACAGTTCCTGTTGACCCCGAACGTCCCGTCGGCAAAGCCCTTAGTGATTCCTCTCTGATATCCATAGAGAATTGCCTTGTAATAGATATGCTGTTTCGGCACATCACTGAACGGTGAGACAGCAGCTGTTCCCGGAACCGGTTTTCCGAGATACTTCCAGATGAACATCATGATATGGCCTCTCGTGCAGGTCGCGTTCATGCGGAACGTTCCGTCACTGTAGCCGCCGGCGATGCCTTTCTGGTACGCCCACAGGATTGGTTTGTAGAACGGTCCTGACTTCGGCACATCCGAAAAAGCGAGCGCAGGTGTCCGCTTCGGCTCCGGTTTACCCGCGAAGCACCATAGGAAGCGGATCGCCTCCCCTCTGGTGCAGCTCCTGTTTATACCGAAGGTCCCGTCGCTGTAGCCTCCGGCAATGCCGGAGTCAGCAGCCCAATAGATTGCGTCGTAGTAGGGATGCGTGGGGTCCAGCACATCGGAAAAGACTTTTCTCGCACCCTTCGCGATGCCAAGAGTCCTCGTCGCGGCTCGGATGCGAAGCACTTCCCCGTCACCTTCTTCTGCCAGATCGAGCCATTTGCCGCCCGGCTTCCGCACAAGGCTTCTGCAGTAAAGGTTATCTGTTTCGAACAGAACGTCGCTGATCAGCTGCCGTCTCTGTGCCGAATACGACTCGATCTTTGTCCCGACGTTTTCCACGACGATCGAGTACCAGCTGCCCGCGCTCACAGTGACTTCCTTCTGCAGCTTGAAAGTGTCGAGGCCTGCCCCGCTCATCTGCACAGTCTGGCTGACAGCCCTCCGTCCGCTCATCGGATCATCCGTGTCCAGAAGGTCGGTAAATATCGTCACTTTATATCTGGCATCACGGGTCCATGTGCAGAGTGTGATCTCACCGATGGCCTCTCCGCGCCCGTTTCCTGCCTTTACCTCGTAGACATTGGCGCCGGCGGTCATATTTCGGCCGCTCACAGCGGAGACGGGGTCAAGACAGCACGAATTGCCGACCATCGCGAGTCCGTCGTAAAAATACAGATTTGGATATTTCCTCTGTGAAGTCTTCACAGCTGATACAGACACACAGCCGAGCATCGTCGCATTTTCATAAGAAATGTAGAAATATCCGCCGTCGCCCCAGTCCTCTCCCCAGGAATTCTTGACGATCCACGCTCCGCTCTTTGACGGCCTGCCTGTGCTGCTGTTAAATTTAGATATTGCAAATGCATCATTCCAGCCCACGATCGTTACCACATGATTGGTCCTCCTGTTAGAAGGATTATAGTAGCCGTTCGTTGTCAGGTTCCTCGCGGCATTGGCATAGTAAATAGAGACGGAGACTGCCCCGTTCTCCACGATCTCTTTTTTCACTTTATCAACGCTGTAGTCAAATGTCTCGTAACTCTCCAGTCCGGCATAGGAGAGGTAGGCTTTGCTCTTGGACGGAACCGCGGACGATTCACTGTAATACACGTTCCCTCTTGAGTCTACGTATCTTTTGAGATAGAACGGAACATCCGCTTCCTTCGCTATCCCCTGGCCTGTGCTGAGTTCCTGAAGAAGATAGATCGGGCTTCCGGAAGCATATCGGTAAGCCGTCGGCTCATCAGATTCCTGATAAATCATCCTCATGTCCCCGGTATTTTGAAGGGGGTCGTTCTGCCTGTTAAAATAGAAATACGCCAGCTGCTCTTCGGACAGGTCCAGAGTATTCTTATTCTCATCGGTGTATCTCTGAAGGAGCGACGCCTCCAGGATCGCTGCAGCAGAAAAAGCCCAGCAGAGACCCGAAGTCCCCTGATCTCTCACGGGAGTGAGCCTGGGGGTGATATAGGAAGAAGGGGCACCTGCTCCGACGAGCTCTTCTTCATCCTCCTGCCCGCCCTCGTTCGGTGAGGGCGCATCGAATTCCCTGAGCTCTTCATAGTACCTGGCATATCTCTCTTCATCCCTCGCGTATGAGAGAGACTGATCCTCCTTCACATCGGAGCTTTCCGTGCCTGCATCACCGGATTCCGGCACCTGCTGCTCCTGCCCGCCGGCTTTCGGTGTCACTTCCACTGCCTCTTCCTCGCTGATCCGAGACGCGAACAGCTCCTCCTCACTGACATAAGGTGCCGGCTGTTCTTGGCCTGGGTCTTCAGGTGCCGCCCACTTATCATCGCTGTCTTCGGGTGCCGCCCAGTCATCATCGCTGTCCTCGGGGACAGAAGGCTCCTCATTTCGCACTCCCGGTTCCTGTTGCTCCGCTTCGACACAGGAAGATTCTTCCGGCACTTCCGCAGGTGTCTCGGCGTCATCCTCTTCCCACACCGGATCCGGGCTGGACGCGGCAGTCGAATACTGTTCACCCAGGACAGGAGACACAGTCAAATTCAGCATCATGCTGATGGCTGTGAGTAGTATTAATAAATGCTTTCCCCACCTTAACATTGCCGTATCTCCTTTACAGAATAAGAGGGCTCCCCGGTGTTCCCGCCGCGCCGGGTGCGAAGCACCTTCCCTGTTGCGCGGCTGCAAGCCGCCGTGCCTAAGAATGCGCAACAATGCTCCGGTGGAGCATTGTGCAGCTGAGGCTATAATCTCTGACACTTACTTTGTCTCCCACGTCCGAGACGAGTTTCACTTTGCGCATTCATCTCACAATTAAGGTCACGAGACTTCTGCGTCAGAGATTAAAAAGGTATGCACGTTCCATAACAACATGTGGACAAAATGCATACTGACAAGTGCTATATATAGATATATCTTAGCATAAATTTTCAGAAATTTATATAGTCACAGATATTTTTAATAAACATGTAACACTCTTCACACTTATTTTACAGATTATAACCAAATTCTGATATCATCGTCCCGCCAATCGGGAACTACGATATTGTTTAATCCTTCCCAGTGTGATAAACTAAATATATTCAAGAACGCCTTGGCGTTCTTGCCGCGATGCGCGTCACAATTATTGCGCGATGAAGAGTAAATACGAAAAGAGGTTTCATGATGAAGACTGTTGTTCAGCTCAGCAAGCTGGCAGAGGAAATGAAACTCAAGAATTTGACCCCTGAAATCAGCATGGATGAGGTGGAGATCACCTCGCAGGAAATCAACCGGCCGGCCCTTCAGCTCGCCGGCTATTATGAGCACTTTTCTCATGAGCGTGTCCAGATCATCGGCTATGTCGAGTACACTTACCTCATGCAGAAGGAAGAAGATGAGCGTTCGGTCTGCTTCGAGAGATTTATCTCAAGTGGTATACCATGTGTCATTTTCACGACACTGACGGAGCCGACGGAAGATATGCTGTGCATCTGCAAGAAGTACAGTGTTCCCGCGCTGGTCACGACGCGCACGACCAGCGCCTTTATGGCCGAGATCATACGATGGCTCGGTGTCGAACTGGCTCCCAGCATTTCGATCCACGGCGTTCTTGTCGATGTTTACGGTGAAGGTGTCCTGATCATGGGCGAGAGCGGAATCGGTAAATCCGAGGCTGCGCTCGAACTCGTGCGTCGCGGTCACCGTCTGGTCAGTGATGACGTTGTCATTATCCGCAAAGTTTCCGACGCGACGCTTCTCGGATGCGCGCCGGATGTCACCAAACATCTAATTGAACTCCGAGGTATAGGCATTATTGATGTTAAGACACTGTATGGCGTCGAGCATGTCAAGGACACGCAGGCGATCGACCTCGTCATCAAACTCGAGGACTGGAGCCGCGAAAAGGAATACGACAGACTTGGACTGGAAGAACAGACGACAGAGTTCCTCGGAAACAAAGTCACCTGCCACTCACTGCCGATTCGCCCCGGCCGCAATCTCGCCGTCATCGTTGAAACGGCGGCGGTCAATCACAGACAGAAGAAAATGGGATACAATGCTGCGCGTGAGCTTTACCGCCGTGTGCAGGAAAATATAATGAACAAGAGAGGTGATATCTGATGGGCAAGTATTGTTTTGGTATCGATGTTGGCGGAACCACCGTAAAATGTGGTCTCTTTGAGACGAACGGAAATCTGATCGATAAGTGGGAAATCGTCACTCGTACGGAAAACGGCGGCGAGAATGTTCTCCCGGACATCGCTGCTACTATCGTCGCAAAAATGACAGTCAAAGGCATTGCCAAGGACGATGTCGTCGGTGTCGGTGTAGGTATACCGGGACCGGTCATGCAGGGTGTCGTTCCTGTGGCTGTCAACCTTCACTGGGGAGAAAAAAATGTCGAATATGAACTCGGCAACATTCTCGACATGAAGGTCCGCGCAGGAAATGACGCTAACGTCGCAGCTCTCGGCGAGCTCTGGAAAGGCGGCGGAGAAGGCAAGGAGAACCTTATCATGGTAACACTCGGCACAGGTGTCGGCGGCGGCATCATTGTCGACGGAAAGATCATCGAAGGTTCCCACGGCGCAGGCGGCGAAATCGGCCATGCTCACGTAGACGACAATATCAAGGATCCGTGCAACTGCGGTAACTACGGCTGCCTCGAGCAGGTCGCGTCCGCAACAGGTGTCGTACGTCTGGCTAAAGAAGAGCTTCTTAAGAACCCGAACGCTGCCACAGTACTGCGTGATCAGGAAGTTACTTCCAAGGCTGTCTTCGACGCATACAAGGACGGCGATGACGTCGCTGCGGAGATCGTCAACCGGTTTGCGTCTTACCTCGGAACAGCGCTTGCAACATTTGCATGCGTAACAGATCCGGAAGTCATTGTCATCGGCGGCGGTGTCTCCAAGGCAGGCGAGGCGCTCACAGATATAGTCGGCAAGTACTATCGCACACGCGCGTTCTCATCCTGCGCAAATACACCGATCGTTCTCGCAAAACTCGGCAACGACGCAGGCATGTACGGAGCAGCCAAGCTCGTCGTATAATAAGCGTCTACCCTCACAGAGGATTCTCCACACTGAGAAAAAAGCTGCATATGACAGGCACAATTACGTGTCGTCATATGCAGCTTTATTTTTCATCGCGCAATACAGATGGCGCAAATCCGGATACGCGCGCAAAGTGACATTAGACTTCATCTAGAGTCAATCCCTGCGCATCCTTGCGGCAGGAACGCCCAGGCGCTCCTTAATTCTGCTCTCACGGAGGTCTCAGATCTTCCGGGACCGGGAATCAGTAGTCACCTTCATCCTCATCATACTCCTCGTTGTCTTCTCCGCCGTCTTCATTGTCTTCGGACTGCTCCTCACCACCGCCGTCGTTATTCTCATCATTGTTATGATTGTTCTCTTCCTGATTGTCGTTATTGTCCTGATTGGCGTGGTTTTCCTGATTATTCTGCTCCTCCTGAGCGGTCTCTGTCTCTTCTTCCTCATCCCAGTCATTATCCCACCGGTTCCAGTCCTCTTCCTCCTCATAATACCCGCTGTGGGCTCGCCAGCCGCCGCAGGTCTCTGTCGGAGCTGTCCCCGGAGCAAAGTATTCCCAGTGAGTCGGGCAACTGCCTCGGGGAATCAGACCGGTCTGAGAGCACACCTCTACATGAGTGATCGTGTTCGGAAGCATGAACTGGATCTTGCTCTGATTTCTTGAAATGCGGTCCATGACCGCCTTCCACAGGATCTGATGGTAGACATGGTAGATACCTTCATCCGGCAGATTTTCCGAATCGTCATAGCCCGCCCAGACACCGCAGGTATAAAACGGTGTAAAGCCGACGAACCAGACGTCGCGGTAATCCGTTGTCGTACCGGTCTTGCCGGCGACGGGCATGCCGCAGTCGAGCCGCACATTCTGACCTGTTCCCTTTGTGACTACGTCCTCCATCGCGCTCGTGAGAAGGGCTGCCGTCTCGCGGGAAATCGCTCTGGTCGTCTCCGGCGTGTTGTTGATGACGATGTTGCCGTCCTGATCTTCGATCCTTGTGTAGAAGATCGGTTTGGTGTAGGTGCCTTCATTTGCAATAGCCGCAAACGCAGCCGTCAGTTCAAGGTTGGTAACACCGTTGTAGATACCGCCGAGAGCGAGCGGCTGATAGATGTCGTTCCTCTCCGACAGAGTCGTAAAGCCGTACTTGAGCAGCTGATTATATGCTGCCCTCGGCGTGATATCCGTGATCGTCTGCACCGCGATCGTATTCACGGAATTGATGATCGCGTCCCTGATATTCATCATATCGTGGGTGTAGGTATTATTTGAGTTCGATACCGGTGTGCCGTCCTCATATGTGATCTCGTCATCGAGATAGGTCGACGCGAGCGTCTTCATCCCGCTGTCCAGCGCATAGGAATATGTGGACAGGATCTTGAATGTTGAACCGGGCTGACGGGTCGAATTCGTCGCGCGATTCAAAGTCAGGGAAGCCGTCTTTTCACCGCGGCCGCCGATGAGAGCCTTCACGTAGCCCGTCCTCTGATCCATGAGGACCATGGATGACTGCGGTTCCGGAGCACAGGAGAATCTCTCCGCTATGATCACGTCCCCGGCCTCCTCGTTCACCACATGTGACTTATAATCGCTGACATAGTTTCTCGCTTGATCTTCTGATTCGAACGCGAGTATGCTGAATGAGGGATCCAGATTCTCACGGTAGAAATTGCGGAGCATCTCACGGCTGTAGTTGGTGACTTCTCCCTCCGCGTTCGCGACAGAGAGGGCCCAGTCAAGCGAATACTTTGTCCCCTCCGGGAAGTTCGCGGGATTGGCATACACTTCATCCATGATAGCCTGTATTTCCATATCCTGCGTCGTATAGATGCGGAGGCCGCCGGAATACAGTGCCTGATATGCCTGGTTCTCTGTATAGCCTTTCTGACGCATAAGGTCGGATACGACCTGCTCTGTCAGCTCATCGACAAAGTACGAGTAAATTGTCGTCACCTGCTCATTGGTGCTCTGAGCGTTCGCGATCCTGTCATAGACCGGGTCCGCAAGTGCCTCATCCATCGATTCCTGAGAAATATATCCCTGCTCGACCATATCATTCAGGATCTTGATGCGGCGCTCGGCATTTTTCTCCGGCTGTCTGATCGGATTGTAACGGCTCGGGTTCTGTGTAATACCGGCAATGACAGTTGCCTCAGACAGTGTGAGGGACTCGACATCCTTGCCGAAATACTTTCTGGAAGCCGCCTGGACCCCGTAAGTTCCGGCGCCGAGGTTGATGGTGTTCAGATAATTCTCCAGAATTCTGTCCTTGGCTGCCTGCTTGCTGCCCAGTTCTTCCTCAAGTTTTTCCTCGAGTTCGACAGCCAGGAACTGCTCCTGAATTTTTCGCTTGACGCTGTCGACCCTGCTCTCCTCCGTCCAGTTCGTGAATACATTGTTCTTGAGCAGCTGCTGCGTGATCGTGCTCGCGCCTTCTGTGAACCGGAATCGGTTGCGGACACCCACGACAAACGCGCGGACAATACCCTTGGCATCAATTCCGTTGTGCAGATAGAACCGCTCGTCCTCGACCGCTATAACGGCCTTCTGCAGCGCGACCGGCACTTTATCCAGCGAGACAGAAATTCGATTCGAATTGGACGTTGTCAGCTTCTGGAGCTGATTTCCCTCCGAGTCATATATGAACGTCGCGTAACCGCTCGGCGCAATATTGACAGACGCGACATCCGGAGTATTGGCAATAATGCCGCTGAGAATACCGAGCACGCCGAAGCCGCCGATCAGTATGACTGAAATGAACGCAATCAGAAGAAGCCGGATCATTATGACTCCGACGCGCTTTTCGATCTCCTGAGAGGTCGACTCGAACTGATCGATTTTGCGCTCAATTGCATCTGTAGTGTAATTCATATATTAGATGTCCGCTCTCTTGGGCGCGGCGCTCCTCCTTTGAACACAGTTATAGATAATAATATTCTAAATCATAAAAAGCCACATTGCAATATTGAAAAAAGACTGCCGCGTTGCGGCGGCAGTCTCATATACAATCGTATTAAATCTGTTCAGCCTTGTTCTCCGCTGGGATTTCATCGGCTGCGTGATCCTCCTGCTTCTCTGTCTCCGGAGACAGTGTCAGAAGGTCGATCATGGGGGCATCAGGATTCGGAACAGCGATGATCTGCTCCTTAGAGGCGTTATCCTCACCTGTTGTCGCAGGTTCCGCGTTTTCCCCCGGCTTTACCGCGCTGCCCGTCTCAGCACTCTCCCGTCTTCCGTCCGCATCCGGCGCAGGTCTTCTGACAGGGCGGCGTCTCACCGTCCCGTCCGGGTTCATCATCGGGCGCCTCGGGCGGCGTCTCGGCGTCCCGTCCGGATTCATCGGACGTTCGCGGCGGGGAGCATACGCTGCGGCCTCGCCCTCGGGCTTATCACTGTTCGCAGCAGTTCCTCCCTCAATCCTCGGAACGGGTTCTTCCGTTTCCGGCAGGCCTTCGACTTCGCGGAATATCTTCATGAACTCCTTGCCGGTAATTGTTTCTCTCTGGATCAGATACTCTGCCAGACGGTCCATCGTCTGCCTGTGCTCGCGGAGCAGGCGAAGGGCTTCCGCATACGACTTCTTCAGTATAAGCATGACCTCATGGTCGATCTCGGTCGCAGTCGCGTCTCCGCAGTTCAGATATGTTCTGCCGTCCAGGTACTGGTTCTCCTGCGTGACCAGGCCGATCAGACCGAACTTCTCGGACATACCGTACTGAGTGATCATTGCGCGGACGATCTTGGTGGCCTTCTCGATATCGTTGGCAGCTCCCGTAGTCACTGTGTCGAATACGATTTCCTCTGCGGCTCTTCCGCCGAGAGCCATGACGATCTGGGCCTCAAGCTCTTTCTTGGTATTCAGGTATTTCTCCTCTTCCGGCACATTCATGACGTAGCCGAGAGCGCCCATCGTCCTCGGGATAATGGTGATTTTCTGAACCGGCTCCGCATTTTTCTGAAGCGCGGACAGAAGCGCATGGCCGATCTCATGGTAGGAGACAATACGTCTCTCCTCCACGCTGAGGATACGGTCCTTTTTCTCCTTGCCGACCAGGACCACTTCAACTGCCTCGAGAAGATCCTTCTGGCTCACCTGGTGACGTCCGTTCTTGACGGCCAGGATCGCGGCTTCATTGATCATGTTGGCAAGGTCCGATCCGACCGCGCCGCCCGTGGCAAGGGCGATTGCGTCAAGGTCGACTGTGTCGTCCATGAGGACATCCTTCGAGTGAACTTTGAGGATCGCGATACGGCCTTTAAGATCCGGCCTGTCGACGATGACTCTTCTGTCAAAACGGCCCGGGCGCAGCAGCGCGGGGTCAAGGACTTCCGGACGGTTGGTCGCCGCGATGATCAGCAGACCCTTGGATGCCTCGAAACCATCCATCTCCGCAAGCAGCTGGTTGAGTGTCTGCTCGCGCTCGTCGTTGCCGCCGTAGCGTCCGCCGTCACGAGCCTTTCCGATCGCATCGATCTCGTCGATGAAAATGATACACGGAGCGTTCTTCTTGGCCTCCTCAAAGAGGTCACGGACACGGCTCGCGCCGACACCGACGAACATCTCTACGAACTCTGAGCCTGACAGTGAGAAGAAGGGGACATGAGCCTCTCCGGCCACGGCCTTAGCCAGAAGTGTCTTGCCGGTACCGGGAGGTCCGACCAGCAGGGCTCCCTTCGGGAGCTTGGCTCCGATCTCGGAATACTTGGCCGGATTGTGCAGAAAGTCAACACATTCCTGAAGACTCTCCTTGGCCTCGTCTTCACCTGCGACATCCCTGAAGGTAACTCCCGTATCCTGCTGAATATACGCCTTGGCCTTGCTCTTGCCGACGCCCATCATTCCGCCGCCGCGGCCCATACGGTTCATAAAGATGCTGATTATGATCATGAAGAGGACGAACGGGATGAGGAAGGACAGGATCGAGTAAATGATCTCGGACATCATCGAGGCCTCGACAGCCTTGTACTCCACTCCGTATTTTTCAAGACGCTTGGTAAGCGCGTTCCCATCTTCGATCGTCTTCGTGTAATACTTGATCGTCCCGACGTCATTGCTGTTCGACTTCGGAGTGATCTCGATCCTCGAAGATCCGATCTCCACACTCGCGATCTCATCGTTCTCGAGCATATCGATGAACTTGTCGTACGTTATCTCTCTTGAAGTGCTGGAATCCAGCGCTCCCGAAAAAAGACTCATACCGATGAGGCCGACCATGAGGCAGACCAGAAAAATGATCAGGGACTGCCCGTTCCGGTTTCCACCGCTATTGTTCTTGTTATTGTTATCGTTCATACTACTCCTTTCGGTCCTGTGCACATTAGGTGCTTGAAAAACCAAGCTATATTATATGAATTTATACCTGATAATGCAAGGTCTGGCACCTCATGGAGTTGTGAAATTTCTGTAAATTCACGGGGCCTTCCCGCGCGTATTCTCCCACGAACACGGAAACCGTCTGCGGGTGACGAAACGGCGGCTTTTCCTTACGGAAGTAGCGGCGCAGCCCGCCGCAAATGCCTTTAAGCCAATTTTCTTATGGAAATACGTCATGTAATCTGCTATTATAAATAATGTTTTTTCGGAGACAAATCTGCCAGTTAGATGGTCAAGGGAGGCATGAATATGAAAATCGGTTTCAGTAATGAAAAGTACCTCGAAATGCAGTCAAACATGATTAAAGAGCGAATCAACGAGTTCGGAGGCAAGCTTTACCTCGAATTCGGCGGCAAGCTCTTCGACGATTACCATGCCTCCAGAGTTCTGCCCGGCTTCCAGCCTGATTCCAAGCTGCGCATGCTGCTTCAGCTGAAAGAGCATACCGAGATCGTCATCGTCATCTCCGCAACAGATATCGAGAATAACAAAGTCAGGGGCGATCTGGGTATCACATATGACACCGATGTTCTGCGTCTCATGAACGAATTCCAGAGCTGCGGCCTCTACGTGGGTTCTGTCGTCATCACGCATTATAAAGGCCAGGATGCAGCGAACCTCTTCAGGAATCATCTTGAAAAATACGGAGTCAGAGTCTACCTCCACTATATGATCAAGGGATACCCGAACAATATTCCGCTGATCGTGAGTGATCAGGGCTACGGGAAAAACGATTATATTGAGACGACAAGACCGCTGGTCATCGTGACGGCACCCGGTCCGGGTTCCGGAAAACTTGCCACCTGTCTCTCCCAGCTCTATCATGACCACAAGCGCGGTATCAACGCCGGTTACGCAAAATTCGAGACATTCCCGATCTGGAACCTGCCGCTGAAGCATCCGGTCAATCTGGCCTACGAGGCAGCCACAGCCGATCTCAACGACGTCAATATGATCGACCCCTTCCATCTGGAAGCCTACGGTAAGACCACCGTCAATTATAACAGAGATGTCCAGGCCTTCCCTGTGCTCCAGGCCATCTTCGAGTCAATATACGGTGAGTGCTCGTACAAGTCACCCACGGATATGGGCGTCAACATGGCAGGCAACTGCATTATCGATGACGAAGTCTGTCGCGAAGCCTCAAAGCAGGAGATCATCCGGCGGTATTATGAGGCACTGGCTGGTCTTGCCGACGGCACAAGGCGCGAGGAAGAAGCCGACAAGATCGAAAACATTATGAACCAGGCCCACGTAAAGAAGGAGGACCGCATCGTCGTCGGTCACGCCCACAAGCGCGCGGAAGAGACCGGCGCTGCCGCCACAGCCATTGAGCTGCCAGACGGCGCGATCGTCACAGGCAAGACCTCTGACCTTCTCGGCCCGACATCTGCCGCCCTGCTCAACGCGCTCAAAGTGCTGGCAGGCATCCCCCACTCCGTCAAGATCATCACGCCGGAGGCCATCGCTCCTATCCAGAAGCTGAAGACGACCTACCTCGGCGGAAAGAATCCGCGTCTCCACACAGACGAGGTCCTGATCGCGCTTTCAACGTCCGCTGCGACAGATCCGAACGCGGCATCCGCACTCGAGGCTCTCCCGAAGCTGCGCGGCTGCCAGGCTCACTCCTCCGTCATGCTCTCACAGGTCGATATCCGACTCATGAAGAGGATCGGTGTCCAGATGACATGCGAGCCGGTCTACGAAAATAAGAAAATTTTTCATTAAAAATTTCGGGGAAGGCTTCCCGCCTTCCCCTGCTTAAAAGGCTCCGGTGATTTCTCACCGGAGCCTCTGCTTTTCATTTTTAGCTGTGTCCGTCATTTCCGTGACATCACGGACAAGCACTCTTTGATTAATTAAAGGTTAGCCTTAAGGAATGCCTCAAGAGCTGCTGCGTTGGCTTCTTCTGCGCCGCCGGAAACCTGAACTTCGATCTCATTGCCCTGCTTTACGCCGAGAGACATGAGGTTCATGAGCTTCTTGCCGTCAGCTGACTTGCCATTTGCAAGAACCTTAACATCAGAATCATACTTCTTGATTTCCTTTACAAGAGCGCCTGCCGGGCGTGCATGGATACCAACCGGATCTGTGATAACATACTTAAAAGACTTCATTTTTAATCCTCCTAAAGTGTTTTGCCCATCTTGGGCCTGCTCACGTACAAGCTAGTTAGTATTATACACCACTTTACACAAATCGTCACTGATTTTTGGTTTTTTTTTGTTACAAATTTAGCATTTTTCGACTTCTATTCTCAGCCGAGCGCATTCGCGACGTCCGCGATCAGATCCTCAGTATTTTCAAGACCGCAGGACATTCTGACAAGGTTTCCGGCTACGCCGCAGGCTGCAAGTTCTTCATCGGTCAGCTGGCGATGCGTACTGCTGGCCGGGTGCAGGCAGCAGGATCTCGCGTCTGCCACGTGGGTCTCAATCGCGAATATTCTGAGTTTCTTCATGAATTCCTCAGCTGCCGCTCTTCCGCCCTTAACTCCGAAGGATACAACGCCGCAGCTGCCCTTCGGCATATACTTCATAGCCACGTCATAGTACTTGTCGCCCGGAAGTGACGGATAATTTACGAACTCTGCCTTCGGGGAATTCTTGAGGAATTCTGCCAAGGCCATTGCGTTCGCGCAGTGCTGCTTCATGCGCACATGCAGGCTCTCAAGGCCGAGATTCAGGTAATATGCATTCTGCGGGCTCTGGATGGAGCCGAAATCGCGCATGAGCTGAGCGGTCGCTTTGGTGATGAACGCGCCTTCCATGCC
The DNA here is from genome assembly GCA_017514845.1 of Lachnospiraceae bacterium. Lineage (GTDB taxonomy): Bacteria > Bacillota > Clostridia > Lachnospirales > Lachnospiraceae > Chordicoccus. Next base: position 6,459 of record JAFWIM010000157.1, on the reverse strand, counting down.
GAATTTTTCTGCGTATGTGATGCCGTGATAGCTGTCATCCGGTGTAGTAAGTCCCGGGAACTTGTCAGCGTGAGCCATCCAGTCGAATCTGCCGGAATCGACGATCGCGCCGCCGACCGCGGAGCCGTGGCCGTCCATGTATTTCGTCGTGGAGTGTGTGATGATGTCGACTCCGAACTCGAACGGACGGCAGTTCACCGGTGTCGGGAACGTGTTATCTACGATGAACGGAACGCCGTGAGCGTGCGCGGCGGTCGCGAACTTTTCAAAATCGATGACTGTGAGGGCGGGGTTGGCAATACTCTCGCCGAAGACAGCCTTTGTGTTCGGTCTGAAGGCAGCCTCAAGTTCTTCCTCTGTGCAGTCCGGGGATACAAATGTGAACTCGATACCCATCTTGCGCATTGTCACATTGAAAAGGTTGAAAGTTCCGCCGTAAATGGAGGAGCTTGAGATGATGTGATCGCCTGCATTTGCAATATTGAAGATTGCGAAGAAGTTTGCTGCCTGGCCCGAGGATGTCAGCATGCCGGCTGTGCCGCCCTCCATAGCGGCGATCTTGGCAGCGACAAGGTCGTTCGTCGGGTTCTGCAGACGAGTGTAGAAATAGCCGCTCGCCTCAAGATCAAAGAGCTTCGCCATGTCAGCGCTTGTATCATACTTGAAAGTCGTGCTCTGATAGATCGGGACCTCTCTCGGTTCTCCGTTGGCAGGGCGATAGCCGCTCTGAACACATTTTGTCTCAATATTCCATTTATCCATTACTGTCTCCTCTCTAACGCTAAAGCACCGTTTTTCCACGGGCTTTATTGTTCCTCACAGGGCTTTAGGACCCCACTAATAAGATATATTACCAGATGACAGTTTTATGGACAAGTACTCTCTTTTCACCTTGGCTGCGTGTATCCCGTCAGTTTTTTTGACACTGAACTGTCACTCCCAATAATATCGCCTGCGATTCTTCTTATAGCGCATCTCCCGGGAATTCTTCCCCTCGTCAGGGTCTAACTCCATTCTGTTGGGGTCAGGGTCATCTTCATAGCGCCATATGAACCCACCGTCAGTTTTTCTCTCCCGCCGGCACACACTGGATATATGTGTTATATTGTAGATCGTCTGCGGCTCCCTTATCGTCCTATATCTCTGGATTTCCTCCATGTTCTGTGTGTACTGGATGACTCTCTTTTCCTTCATGTCTTCTTCCTTTCTCTGTGCATCCAGGCAAGCTCCCTGCGCGGCAGGGAAAATGCTCCCCCAATGAGATAAAAAAAAGGCACCTCAGGGTGCCTAAGTTGATCGGACGTCTCCCGCGTGGGCAGGCGTCCTTCGAAGCTGCGTTAAAAAGGGTGTGGAATCTCTTCCACACCCGAAGTATACGTCGCCCCCGGCCGTGATGCAAATGTTTTCGCGTCCCGGCCGCAAAGTCCGTAAGATTATGCCATTTACAGGGTAATTTATTATGAGAAGGTGATCGTGTAAGAAGCCTCGAAGGTCTCCCCGGCAGCCAGGCACTGCTCATAGTCGCGCTCCGGCAGCTCTCCCTTAAAGTATGTCTTGTCAGCTCTGCCGTACCAGGGTTCAAGGCACACGAACGGAGCTTCCGGTTTCGGGGACCACACGCCGAACAGCGGAGCCGTAAAGTCCACGGTGACGAACGGCTTCTTCTCAGAGTCAAGCAGCACCAGCTTGTGGGCCTGATCCTTCTCTACAATCAGTGTGTCAATGTCGAACAGATCGTCCGTGATCTTAAGCATGCCGTCGTCCAGCTCATATGGCCGGATCTCATCCGTAAGACCGCCGAGCACGAGGTCCTTGATCGATACGTCAAGAGTCGCCTTCGTATCAAAACCGAGATAGCACTCATTCTTTTTGTCCCCGCTGCCCTGGGCAGGCGTGTTGAATGCCGGATGCGCGCCGATCTGGAAATACATGTCCTGATCGCCGGTGTTTTTGACCTTCCAGATGACCTTGAGCGTCCTGCCCGAGAGAGCATACCCCACCTCAAGTCTGAACTTGAACGGATAGACGGCGAGCGTCTCCTCGCTGTCGCAGAGGGCGAATCCTATGTCCGCGCCTTCTACGGAAGCCTCCTCGAACTCACTTCTCCTTGCAAATCCATGCTGCTTCATCCCGTACGTCTTCCCCGCGTAGCGGAACATATCGTCGGCCACATTGCCTACGATCGGAAAGAGCACCGGCGATGTCCAGCCCCAGAAGGTCGGGTCTGCCTGCCACATGTATTCGCGTCCGGTCTCGTTGTCAATGACTGAACGTATCTCAGCGCCGTGCTGGCTGATCTTCACAGCAAGATCATCATTTTTAAGAAAGAACTCTGCCATCGTGTAATCCTCCTTATGCTTAAGGTCAACAGCCTGCCTTCGGCTGCTCTCCAATATGTACGATTCATTCGCTGCGGATCACTGCTCATGATCCTGTCTCATCCTGACAAGGCTCGTCTTTTTCCTTATCCTCTGGATCGCGTTGTCTATTGATTTCGGTGAGCGGTCCATGATCTCAGCGATCTCCCGGTAGCTGTAGCCTCGCAGCATCAGGTTGAAGACCACCTTTTCCGTGCGGCTAAGGGCATCGAGGATAAGGCTGATCGTCTCGTCAGCGTTCTCCTGGTCGAGGAAGATCTGCTCAGGGTTCTCATCCCCCGCCAGAGAATACTTGTCCAGTTCTTCCTCCTCATAGGCCACCGCCTCATTGAGGGCAAAGCGCTTCTGCCTCTGCGACGCCTCAACCGCCTTTATGAGCTGGCGGTCGATACAGAGCTGGGCGAAGGTGAAGAAGGACGCGCCTTTTTCATTTGCAGGATCGTAATCCCGCACGGCCTTATAGAGCCCGATCATGCCTTCCTGAATGAGATCATCCGGATCTCCGCCTTTCAGGAACTTTGTCGCCGCCCGGCTCTTGACCAGCGGCTTATATTTTTCGAGGAGATAGTCCATGTAGTCCGAGTTTCCGCCCCGGATTTCATAAATTAGATCCTCATCGGACAGAGGCTTTTGGAGCATGTCAGATACCTCTCTGTCTCACGATTTCATACATCAGAACACCCGCTGCCACGGACGCGTTGAGAGAATCGATCGCGCCCTTCATCGGGATCGATGCGGTAAAGTCGCATTTCTCCCTGACAAGACGGCCGGCTCCCTCTCCCTCGGATCCCACGACAAGCCCGATCGGTCCCTTGAGATCCAGGTCGTACATGACCTTTCCGTCCATATCCGCGCAGACGAACCAGATGCCCTTTTCCTTGAGTTTGTCAATCGTCGCGCCGATATTGACAACTCTCGCGACCGGCACATAGTTCACGGCGCCTGCCGACGCGCGGACTGCCACCGGTGTGAGACCGGCTGCTCTGCGCTTCTGGATAATGACCCCGTGTGCGCCCGCAAGGCACGCTGTACGGATGATCGCGCCGAGATTGTGCGGGTCCTGAATGCCGTCGAGCACAATGATAAAGGGCGGTTCGCCTGCCTCCTCGGCCTTCTTCAAAATATCTTCGACTTCCGCGTATTCAAATGCGGCCGCCTGAGCGATGACTCCCTGATGATGTCCTGTCTCGGACATCTCGTTGAGTCTCTCTTTGGTCACATAATTCACGATGGTCCCGGCCTTTTTGGCCTCGCGAAGCACCGTGTTCACAGGACCGTCGTGCAGACCTTCCTGTACAAATAGTTTATCGATCGTTCTCCCTGACCGATACGCCTCGATGACACTGTTCCGGCCTTCGATCCTCGCGTCCGGGATGTAATCCGGATCGTTCTTTGCTTCTTTTCTGCCCATATAACTACATGTTCTCCCGTTCATATGTAATTCCGATGCGCACGATCTCGACCAGCCTTTTCATCTGGCCGGACAGGTACAGATACCCGACCAGAGCTTCAAAACCTGTAGCCCTGCGATAATCCGTCACCGTCGCGTTCTTTGCCATCGTATGCGATTTCGCGTTCCTGCCCCTCTTGTAGACACTGCTCTCCTCCGGCGTGAGGCATGACTCAATGGCATCCATGGACTCCGCCTGGGCCTTTGCCCTTGCCAGCGCCGACGAAGCTCTGTTGAGTTCGTTCGGTCTCCGCTCGGCTTCCCGTACCAGCATGGTCCGAACGAGCAGCTCGTAGACCGCGTCCCCGACAAAAGCGAGCGTGAGCGGTGCGTAGGCCGCGGCTTCGGCACTGCTCTGGCCCGGCAGCAGCGGCAGATTCCCCTCCGCCTCGAGCAGCTCATTTAAACATATACTATCCGTTTTATCTTCCGGATTCATAAATCTATTCCTCACAGCAATAAGACCGCGGAGCGGATCTCAGATATAGTCCGCAAATACGCAGTCGTCGATTTCCTCATACTCCCGCTCTGCTTCGGGTTGAATCTTTATGGTCTTCTTCTCTCTCAGATATCCTGACTCGCAGAAGCGCTCGTCACCCGCAGATTCTTTTCCTCCTGCCTCAAGCCGCCTGATTTCCTCCTCGACGGCCAGCATTCGGTTAATCAGCTCCGTGTTGACTCTCTCGAGCACCTTCATATCCTGCAGGATCGGGTCCGGAAGATGGATCTGATCGATGTCATCCCTCGGAACGACCCGATTCTTCATGCGGACAACACGGCCGGGCACACCGACGACCGTGCAGTTCGGCGGGACAGACTTAAGGACAACGGAACCCGCGCCTATCTTGGAGTTCGCGCCGATCGTGATGGAGCCGAGTACTTTGGCTCCGGCCGACACCATCACGCCGTCCTCCAGCGTGGGGTGGCGCTTGCCCTGCTCCTTGCCGGTACCGCCGAGGGTAACGCCCTGGTATAAAGTGCAGTTGTCCCCGATGATCGTCGTCTCGCCGATGACGACTCCGGTCCCGTGGTCGATGAACAGTCCCTTGCCTATCGTCGCGCCGGGATGGATCTCTATGCCGGTCTTTCTGGCAGCACGCTGTGAGATCGCTCTCGCTCTCCAGTGATGTCCCGCATTCCACAGTTTATTGGCTTTCCTGTGCGCTCTCAGGGCATGGTAACAAGGATACAGAAGGACATCCCAGTAGGTCCTGATCGCGGGATCACGCTCTCTGTAGATCACATATGTCTCTTTCAGTTCTCTGTACCAGCCCATTCCGTTTCCTCCCCGGATTCAAATTATTTAACGATATTTCCCAGATCAGCCGTCGATCAGAGCGACCGCCTGGGCAGAAATGCCGAGCCCCTCGCCGGTAAAGCCGAGCTTTTCCTCCGTCGTGGCCTTGACATTCACACACCCTACAGGAATTTCCAGCGCATCCGCTATATTTTTCCTCATCGCGTCGATGTGCGGCCTCATTTTCGGTGCCTGGGCGATGATCGTCGCATCCACGTTGTGAATACTGAAACCGCCATCGGCAAGTTTCTCCCTCACCGCGCGGAGCAGCATGAGCGAATCCGCGCCCTCATATTCTTTGACGGTGTCAGGGAAATGAAGACCGATGTCCCCCATGGCCGCCGCCCCGAGAAGCGCGTCCATGACAGCGTGGAGCAGGACGTCGGCATCCGAGTGTCCGAGCAGTCCCTTTTCGTAGGGAATGTCGACGCCTCCGACGATCAGCTTTCTCCCCTCGACAAGTCTGTGAACATCGTATCCGCTTCCGACTCTGATCATGTGCTCCTCCTTGCGGCGCTTTGGCCTGCCAGTTATTATCCTGTGCTTTTTAAGACAGTTCTTTGCACATTATAGCAGAATCGGGCTCTGAAATATAGTTCAACCGGAAAAATCCGAAAGCTTCTTTTCTACAGCCGCCTTGATGGAGGGCTGAACTGAGTAGACCGTGCCCGTCTCCCCCTCGTAAACTGCGTAGACCGATCCCGCCGTCTCATTATTGTCGCCGATCAGCACTGTGGTCGTGCTGCCGTCCCGGTCAGTCACAGAGATCCTGTAGGCCGGCGCGTCGAGTCCGTACCGGGAGAGGTCCGTGACATCGGGGATCACCTGGTATACCGAGACGCCGGTCATGCCCGACGCGAGGAGATTGGCTGCCTCCTGATCCACTGAAATTGTCTCGTCGTACTCGTACTTCCACGTTCCGTTTTCTCTTGCAAATGCAAATTTCTCCCCACCAGAAGTCTCCCACTCGATGCGCGCTATTTTGTTGGCCGTGAGATCGAACAGTGTATCATACTTCGTTTTCTGACTTTCCTCATAGGCAGCCGAGCGGTTTTTCACCAGAAAGAATACTCCTGTAAGAACGCACAGTACACCGAGCGCAATGAGGAGTACCGTCATTTTTTTCTTCATCATTGTTCCTCTCAAAATTCAACATAATACCAAAACGAATCCCTGCGGACTCTGCCACGTGTATCAAGAACGCCTCGGCGTTCTTGCCGCGCCGCGCAAAGTGCGAAGCACCTTCATCATTGCGCGGCTGCGATCCGCCGGAGGCATTTAATCTCTGACGCGGGTTTGTATCCCATGTCAGAGGTAGGTTTCTTTTGCGCATT